>CAZWXO010000095.1:0-9125 GCA_964637885.1 uncultured bacterium | reverse complement strand
AATGTAATAATCAAAAGCAGCAATGCCATCTGTGGCTGGGTAGCCGGCGACAATAGCTTGCTGCTCCTCAAGGGGCAGGGCCAGCTAGTGCTCGGCAATTGAATAATCGCTGGCGACAATCTCGGCGCCATGATCTACTGCTGGCGCCTCATCCCCTGCCTTTTCACCAGTGCCGCAGGCCACAAGACCTGCGCTTATCAGCGAAATACTCGCCAAGATTAAGATTTTTTTGAAATTCATCTTTAGTGCCTCCTTCTCAATGAATATTTCTGCAAACTGGGCATTGACAGTCAAGCGAAATCGCTGGACACAAGGTATTCTATATACAAGGAGGTGCTTAACATGCACGCATGGGAACAAATACAACAAACGGTCGACTATATTGAGGAACACATTGCCGAAGAAATCAAAATTGAGACTTTGGCGAAAAGCGTAGCGTTATCGCAGTTCTACTACCAACGATTGTTTAGCAGACTTGTAAACAAACCGGTCAATGAGTATGTGAAATTACGACGCTTAGCTAAAGCCGCCGATTGCCTGCCAACTCATGACAAACGTATTATCGATATTGCGCTTGAATGCGGTTTTTCCTCGCACGAAATTTTCACCCGCACCTTTAAAAACGCCTTCGGAATGACACCAGAAGAATATCGGGCAAACCCTGTTAGACTGAATAAATTTATTAAACCCCAATTGCTTTTAAACTACACGCTGGTTGATGAAAATGTGCCTCTTATCGCTGAGGGAATAGTGCTAGAAATTGGGCGACACCGCATTTCATCGCCGCAGTACTTTATCGGGTTAACCGCTGAAGAGCCTATTAAACAAATGCCCGGGGGGGGCGAGACCGGGATTGACTCTCTTGGCGAACTTTGGAACACTTTACACGCAAGCAAGCTTTGCATTGCAGAAATTAAACCAAACGGTGATGAGCTTGGGGTAGCTTACGCCAGCAAACGAGACGACCACTATTGCTACTTTGCAGGTGCGGAAGTGGATTCTAATTTACAAGTCGACGGTTATAATTCTTGGATAGTTGAAGCAGGCGAATATGTTGTGTGCTCTTTTGAGGCGGAGGATTTTGAACATCTGGTTATGGATGCAATATATCGAGCTCATAAATATCTCTTTGAAACGTGGTTGCCGAATCACCAAATCGTCACCAAGCCTTTTGCTATGGAACGTTACGCTAGCCACAAACCAGATACAACCAAAATGGAAATATGGGTTATGCCCGCCGCAATTTGATAGACAAAAAAATTGAGACGGCTTTGGCGACCTACGAAATAAGCGGGCTACAAGGGTCGTCTTGATGATTTTTACTGTAACCTTTGAAAGATAGTTCGCAGCCTGTTGCCTTAAGTTCGCAAGACTTAAGTTAGCCATCAATACGACCGTAAGGGCGATGATGGAAAATGCTGAATTTTGCAGTATACTAAGGCTGCAAAAGTAAAAGCAGCGAAAGGTGGTCGACGCTTCATGAATATCCTTTTTTTCTTGGCGATTGGAATTATCTTTTATTTTCTGGCCTATCGGTACTACAGCCGCTACATTGCTCACGTTTTTGACGAAAACGATGGGAATCCTACCCCAGCACAGCAGCTGGAAGACGGCCACGATTTTGTGCCGACTTCAGCGGGGGTGCTGTTTTCCCATCAATTCGCCTCGATTGCCGGAGCAGGGCCCATTGTCGGACCGACAACAGCCTTGCTTTTTGGCTTTATTCCTGTGTGGATGTGGGTAATCCTAGGGGCTGTTTTTGTTGGGGCCGTTCACGATTACACGGCCATGTTTACCAGTATCCGGGAACGCGGCGCTTCGATGGCCGAAGTAGCCCGGAGCACGATGGGCAAATGGGGATTTTTTCTGATTATCAATTTTACTATCTTGATGCTTTTTTTGGTAACGGCCGCTTTTCTCGGGCTGACAGCCACCTCTCTGACTTCCCTAGTACCGATAGAAGAAATGCGGGTGTCCGGACATACTTTTTTAAAGACAGTAGTAAATGCGGAGGGCGTGGCTATGGCCCAAATCGGCGGAATTGCTTCGACGTCAGTGATTGTTCTGACGCTAACCGCTCCGCTACTGGGCTGGCTGATGCACCGCAAAAAAATCTCCGGCTGGCTGCCTGGTGGCGCGGCGGTGATAATCAGCCTGGCCTCGATTGCCGCCGGCATCTACCTGCCCGTTTCCCTCGACCCCAAGGTTTGGATCGTAATCATTACTATCTATGTTGTCATTGCCTCGACGGTCCCGGTGTGGTTAATTTTGCAGCCCCGGGATTTTATCAATTCCTTTATCCTGTATATCGGAATTGCCATCCTGCTCATTGGGATTATCGGCGGAGGCCTGACAGGGATGTCGGTACAGGCGCCGGCTTTTAACAGCGCCGAGACCAGTGCCAAGCTTGGCATGCTGTGGCCATTTCTTTTTATTACCGTCGCCTGCGGGGCCATCTCCGGATTTCACTCGATCGTCGCCGCCGGCACAGTTTCCAAGCAAATCGCCCGGGAAAGCGACGCGCGCAAAATCGCCTTTGGCGGAATGCTCCTTGAGGGCGTACTGGCCTTGGCGGTTATTATCACCATTGCCACCGGACTTAGCTTCCCCCAATATTTAGCCATCGTCTGGCCCGAGACAGGGGCGGCCAACCCAATTCTAGCCTTTGCTCTAAGCATGGGCTACCTCTTGCACAATGCCCTCGGTGTGCCTGTGGCCTTTGGGACGATTTTTGGCATTTTGATGGTCGAAGGTTTCGTTGTCACCACTTTGGACACAGCCATCCGCCTCAACCGCTACCTGCTCCAAGAGCTGTGGAAGATTATCCTCCCCAATGTCAGGGGACTGTTACAGTCGCCGATGCTCAACTCGCTGCTCTGTGCGGCGGTGATGGTTGGTTTGGCGTGGACAAATGCGTTTCAACTAATCTGGCCGATCTTCGGCGCCAGCAACCAATTGATGGCGGCGCTGGCCTTGATTGTGGTGACCCTATGGCTAATAGCGCGGAAAAAACCCAATCTGTTTACCTTGATTCCGGCCATCTTTATGATTGTCACCAGCATGGCCGCTTTGTATTTTCTGTTGGTCAACAAATATTTACCCACGGCGAATTATCCCCTGATTGTGACGGATTTACTCCTGATGGCTTTGGCCGTGGGCGTCGTTATCCTGGCCGTCACGCGTTTTCGCAGCCTACGGCAGGCCTAACTGCTGCTGCAGGTTTACCGCGCCCGGGGCCTTGTACCATCAAGGTTTCTAGTAAATGTGACGAATTAGTTCCGGGCGCATTTGCCGGATAGGGGAAAAGGTGATCTGGTCAACGACGACCACTTTTTTCGCCAGATCAAAATAGACAAGGGCGGCGCTGTAGGAAGCGGGGGTCTTGGCAATCAGGCGCCGGATTCCACCGCCGCCAATGCTGCCGGGGTTGATAATCATTGAGCCGGCCGGGTTGATCGTCACTGCGCTTTGGTGCGTGTGCCCGGCCACGATCACTCCGTCAAAGTTCTTGATTTGCATCGCCACCGGATAGCGATGCGTGACGACAATATCTACGGGGGGGTGAGCCGCCAGCCAATCGTTAATCCGCTGGCCTTCCCTGCTGACCAGCTCGCGGCGCTCCGGCGCCGTTTGGCAGTCGATTTCCCGACTCCCGAAATACGGATCAGCAAAGCCCGCCACGCGAAAACCGGCCACCTCGATCGCCTTCTCAGTGAGCACCCGGCCTTGGGGCATAGCCGCGACAAAGCCAGCGGTGGCCTTGCCATCGTGGTTGCCGGGCACCAGGAGATACGGAAAATTGATTTTCTTTAACGGGAAAAGCGCCACGAGCTCCAGCGCCGTTCCCAGATTGCTAAGGTCGCCGCAATCGATGATCAGCTCGGGGCGGAAGGCTTCCCCAAGGCAGCGCACCAAACCAAAGCCGGCGCCGCAATTGTGCAGATCGCCGATCAAAAGGATCTTCGCGGCATATTTAGGCGCCGGCTGGGCAGCGCCAGCCGCCTCTAACAGCGCGGCGACCACGGCCGGGCGATTGATTTTTTGGAGCAAGCCCCGCCCGGCTACCAGGCTAATCAAGGCAACCTCCCTCGAAACTAAAACGCAGTATTGCGCCCATCCTCGCCTGCACCCCCTGGCTAATTTTTCACTATCTTGCATTGCTGCCGTCGACCAAATCGAGATCGTAATACATCGGTTGCACCGCATTTTAACGCAAATTTTTACCCATGACAATCAAACACACATAAAAAATCACGCTATTTTGTCCAGATAGCGTCGTGACAGGTAGCATAGTGGATTGATTTGCGTATTCTTACAGCAAACATTCACCCATCCTGGCCAATCTAATTTATTTTTTCTTGACAAACATAGATATATATTTTATTATCTATTTCATAAGTAGATTTAAAGGAGCAATGTTTAGATGAAACCGCTAATATCACTACTAACCGAGATCAGCCTCGCTGAGCTGAAACAAGGGTTTACCTTCGACGATGCCGAGCAGCACTACACATGTCTGCTATGCGGGGCTAAGTTTCAAGAGGGAGTCATTTATCAAGAAGACGGGCAATTTTATGAAGCCAAGCTTTATATTAGGGTGCATATCGAGAAACAACACGGGAGCGTTTTCCATCATCTTTTAGAGCTGGATAAAAAGCTGACCGGGCTCACCGACCACCAAAAAGCAATTCTCGAACTTTTGTATGCCGGGGCTAGCGACAACGAGATTGCTAAAAAAATGGACGCCGGTAGCGTTTCCACGATTCGCAATCACAAATTCAGCCTGCGGGAAAAACAAAAACAGGCGAAGGTTCTCCTCGCCTTAATGGAGCTGACGGGTGAGCGGGCTGCCAAAAAGCAAAACCTGCTGGAGATCCCTGTCCCCAAAGATGCACGATTGGCGGACAATCGTCTCCTAATCACCGAAGAGGAAAACGAAGCCATTATCCACAAGTACTTCTCGGACGGACCTGATAGTGAGCTAGACCGTTTCCCTCTAAAAGAAAAAAAGCGCATCGCCATCGTGGCCGAACTAGCCAAACAATTCGAGCCCGGCAAAAATTATACCGAAAAAGAGGTCAATGCTATTTTGACCCGTTATTACAATGATTACGCCATTTTACGCCGCTATTTGATTGAGTACAATTTTTTGGATCGCAGCCGTGATGGGCGGGCCTACTGGGTAAAAGGATTTAATGATTTAAAGGAGAAGCAAGAAAAAAATGACTAAGAATAAGGCTAGAGAACGGGAGGTCAGTTCGAAACCACTGGAAAAAGCCATTAAGTTTTTTTGTTAACAATTCACATTGATTGAATCTTAATTCGGCTACGTCGTTGCTGAATCTTAGCTGAACTAATCCAGAGTCCCTACAGGATTACTATTTGCGTATAATTTCTCTGTCAAAATAATTACCCGCCCTCTATTTTAATTGTTTTTGCGCTTATTGTTCAGTAGCCTGTAAAACTCCTGCTCATTAGCGAGGCCCAGCTCTTTAACCATGCTGTGAAACGTTCCTGCCGGAATATCGCGCCCCCCGGCATGTTTATGAATCGACACCCGCAACAGGTTACCTGCTTGATCAATGCCCTCCCAGATATAGCCCTTACCGGTTACGCGGCATAGAAGGCCCAAGCGCCTGCATACCTCTTCAAAATCACGAAAACTACATGTCCCCATTAAAGATAAGCCCTCTCATTGCCTCGCGCCCCTCTGCATGGGCAAGCCGCAAAATGTAAGGGTAGTGCTTACGTTGTTTTGGAAACCGAAGGTATTTTTCCACATCCGCTAGAAAATCTGTCACATAATCTTCTGCCAAATCCAGCAGATTTTCTATCGCTTCTTCCTTTGTTGCGGCATATGCATAGAGGTTCAGCTCTGTCAGCGCCACCTCGAAGTCGCTTGTCTCGTTGGCCTGATAAAACTCCGGGCTGAAAGTGTACGCCGATAAAATATCGTCCAAAACGTGGGTCGCAATAATCGAAACAGCTTCAGCGTCGTTTCTTTTGCCATTGCGGCATATTATCTCGGAAGAGCGCGCCGCCTTTTGCATTACCGCCGCAAACGAAGCGCGGACATCGTTGATATTTTTTGTTTCCACTCCAATCATTGCGATCACCTCAAATCCATTATAGCTTATAAGAACATTATGTACAAATAGCACAGAATTGTCATTGGGCGGTCGATTGCCCTGATAATTAAAACTTATCCCCCGCAATCCATTGAGAAAACCAGTCCCATTTGCCTCTACTATTTTGGATTCTGCAAACTATAAAAATGAATTTCTTTAATCATTATCGCTTCCGGGATATAGTACTATTGTTGATCGATGATTATTTTTTTAATCACCACAGGACTAACGGGGCTGCTCGTCTCGCCACTGCCCGACATCCTGACCGGCACTGCGGCAATTTTCTGCACCGTTGCCATCCCCTCCGTCACTTTTCCGAAAACCGTGTAGTAAGGCGACTGATTTAAATACAGGGAATCTTCCCCCGTGCAAATGAAAAACTGGCTGCCGTTGGTACCAGGCCCGGCATTGGCCATTGCCAGTATGCCCGGGGCGTATGGCAGCGCCGGCGGCAATTCATCCTTGAATCGGTAGCCAGGACCGCCCGTCCCATCCCCTCTGGGGTCGCCTGCCTGGATCATAAAGCTTTTAATGATGCGGTGAAAAACAATCCCGTCGTAAAAGCCGTTATTGGCTAGGAAAACAAAATTATTGACCGTCACCGGGGTTTGGCGGGCTAGCAGCTCGACGGTGAAGTCGCCCTCGCTGGTTGAAAATTTAGCTGTGTATTTTTTTGCAGGGTCGAGAGACATTTTTGGGGCCGCCGGATACATCCCATCCCGGGCCGCCACCTGGCTTGCATTGACCGCGCTTGTGTCAGCGGCACCTTCATTTTCACGATAAGCCATCCCTTCATTATTCAGCAAAATTTGCACATTGCCGGTGGCATTATCATACTTTACCGTTCCCCCAAAAGCTGTTGCACTAAACCGAAGCGGCACGTATGTTTTTCCGTTGATGATGACCGGAGCGCTGCCCAAGGGACTAGCGACCCCGTTAATATTAGCCGCCGGATTCCCCACCACAAGGACAACAGTTTTATCATCCTTATTGGCGGTTATCGTTTTATTCGCGCCATCCCATTTAACCGTCGCTCCGATATTCTCAAAAATCACCTTCATCGGGACCATGGTACTGCCATTAATTAAAACCGGCGCGGCCCCTGCAAGCTTGACCCCATTAATAAATATTTCACCCTGCGCCGCCAATGCCGCCGGATTTGCTAGTAGCAGCAGGCTAAAAACCGTGACCAGGGTAATGAACTTTTTAAACATGTAGAAACCTCCAGATATTCGAATTTTGCGTTCAGATACTAGGGGACGCTCCGAAAGCACTGAAAAAGTCGGCGATTAACAATTAAGATTTAACAGTTGACAATCTTGGTAAGAATTATTGGCATAATTCCTCGATTTTTTAAAGAAATTGGGGCAAAAAGTTCGTTTTTGCGTCCAAAATTGTGAATTGTGAATTGTGAATTGTTAACGAAAAAAGCCTAATGGCTTTTTTCAGTGGTCTCGGACGCTCCTTGCGTATCCCTGGGGCCGAATGTTAGGATACGCAAGGAGCGTCCCCTAGTATCTCTAGTATCTTCCTGTGCCCCGCATCGGCCCTTTCACCATTTTAGGCATCCAATGGGGACAACATGTATTCCATCATCTCTTGTATATCCTATATCAGTAGCGCTCAGGATCATTAAAAACGAAGGTTCTGACATTTTTTCCGTGTTAATTCTTTCTTGAAATTTGTTCAGGTTTTCCGCTGCTCCGTCAAATCCTTTCGCCCCCATTTTTACTTCTATGGCGCCCCAGCGGCCATCTCGAAGCACGATGATGGCATCGCATTCCAAATTAGTCTTATCTCTGTAATGGTAGACCCTTCCATCCAAGTAGTCAGCATATACCCGCAGGTCCCTGATACATAATGATTCAAACAAATATCCAAAAGTGTTGAAGTCGGTAAGCAATTTGTCTTCATTTATACATAATGCCGCCGTTGCAATCGAAGGATCGACAAAGTGCCTTTTCGGGCTTGTACGCAAAGGCGTTTTCGAGCGTAGCGAGGGATTCCATGCCTGCAAATCTTCCGCAACAAAAATCCTCTGTAAGGCATTCAAGTAGCTGATCACCGTAGGATTAGAAATAGTATCGCTTTCTCCTCCCTCGATATCTTTGCGCAAGGTTTCCATCGACGCTTCGGTGGAAATATTTCTAGCGAGTGACTTTATCAGCATTTCAACTTTTTGTGGATTCTTTTCAATGCCATCAACCTGTGAAATATCCAGATTAATGATGGCATCTAAATAATTTTGCACCCTTTTTGCGTACATGCTGTTTTCGGCAGTAACAGAAGCAGGCCATCCTCCGCGAACAATGCAATAAGCTAATCCTTCAATGTTGATAACGGAGAAACCTTCCACACTTTTCTTCGATTTGAATAATTCCTGCAAGCTTATCTCGCCACTTGATTCGCCTGACTCATAGAGACTCATCGGCCGCATTTTAATCCTGGAAATCCGACCAGCACCGGTATGGGCAATTTTTTCATCAAGGATAGGCACAGCTGAACCAGTCAAAATAAACTGCCCCAACTCGCCCCTGACATCCACCTCATGCCGCACTGAATCCCATAAAACCGGGGCTAACTGCCACTCATCAATTAATCTTGGCGCTGCCCCTTTTAATAAAAGTGAAGGTTTTGTATCGGCAATTTTAAGATTATTTAAGCGCTGATCTGGATCTTGCATAGATAAATGACTGCTGGATTTTTCTAAGGCGGTGCTTGTTTTTCCACACCATTTAGGCCCTTCAATCAAAACCGCGCCTGACGTCTCAAGAGCTCTTTCCAATAAAATATCGGCGATGCGAGGAAGATATTTTTTCATCGTGCCACCCCCCGGCCTCATGATAGTCTATTTTATTATTTGGCGCAATTGTATTTTATGTTTTGGCTCGATTTAATTTTGCTATTTGGCTCTTGTTTGCTTTATGATTTTGTGGGATACATGGGGACGCTCCTTGCGTATCCTAACATTCGGCCTCAGGGATACGCAAGGAGCGT
>CAZWXO010000094.1:7245-9193 GCA_964637885.1 uncultured bacterium | reverse complement strand
GAAAATGCTGGCGCAGCGGATGGGCAAGAATCTGGATGAATTCCTGCGTTACGCTCGGGCCCGCGTCTTAAACAGTCTGGCAAACGCTGTCTTGCAGGCGGCAATCAACAACGAAGGGCAAGACTACGATCTATCTGCCCATCAAAAGGATGTCATCGTCAGTAAAATCCTCCATGAGGATAAAAATATTTTGCTAACCTGTAAAGCCGAGCTGGCGGTTCCTTTGATTGCCATCGGGGCTCCGGTTCCGTATTGGTTACCCAAGCTCAAGGAGATTCTCGATTTCAAACTCATTATCCCCGAGCATACAGAGGTGGCCAATGCCTATGGCGCTGCTACGGGAAATATTTTGGAAAGGCTCGATATCCTCGTCAAGCCGAATACGGAGCTGGGCGGACATGGCGTCCACTTGCCTTGGGAATATACGCTTTTTGACGATTTCGAGGAGGCCGTCGCCTTTGCCAAAAAAGAGGCGCAGGCCCACGTCCGCCAGCGCGCCATCGCTGCCGGCGCCGAAAATCCTCAGGTAACGGTACAAGCCGAGGAAATGGCCGTCGTCTCCGAAGGGGTTAAGATTGTCTTTGAGGTGCACGTCAAGGCCAAGGCCATCGGCCGGCCGATGCGGTGGCAGTAAAGGAGATGCGATGAATAAAACGATTTTGTTTGCCTGCCGCACCTTGGAATCGGAGATCAGCGCCATCCTGCCTCCGGGGGTCGACTGCGAATATTTGGAGTACGCCTTGCACAACACCCCGGAAAAGTTGCGCAGCCAGCTCAAGGAAAAAATTGCCGCGGCGACTGATTACGAGACAATTCTACTAGGCTACGGCCTGTGCTCCAACAGCATTGCCGGACTGACTTCTCCCCACCAAACGATTGTCGTGCCCCGGGCGCATGACTGCATCATGCTCCTCCTCGGCTCCCGGGAAAAATACAATTGCCAGTTTAAAGAGTTTCCCGGCACCTACTACCTTAGTCGGGGCTGGTTGGAGCAAGAGGGTGACCCTCTCTCCAGTTACTATCGTTCCTGCGAGAAATACGGCGAAGAAAACGCCCGCTACGTTATCGAGGCCGAGTACGCAAACTATCAGCGGATCGTCTTTATCCATACCCCGGGCGCGACTCCGGAGGACGTTGCCTACAGCAAGAGCGTCGCCGAGTTTCTCCAGGTTGCCTTTGAAGAGATGCCGGGCTCGCTGGATATTTTTGAAAAATTGGTTTCGGGGAATTGGGACAAGCGGGAATTCGTCATTAATCCCCCTGGCCGAATCATTACGGCCAATGCGTTTATGTAGGGCATTGCCTGCGCCTCGCTAGGATGTGCGACGCCTAGGCTTGAATATAGGGGGTTTTGATGAAGATCATCAGAGAAATTTACCGTCGCCTTTTTAAGAAACGTCACGCTAGGAAGCTACGCCGTCTGATGGAAATGTCCTATCAGGAGTGGCAGACAAACGCGGTGACTTTGACTAGTACTTCTCAGGCCGATTTTCGGGAAAACGACCGCAAGGTTTACAATATGTATCACAACTCTTTTGAATATCTGCAGGATCAGGGAATTATCCTCAAGTTGGAGGAAGTCTTCGCCATCTTTCCGCTGGCTTCTCTCCTCGGGGCGCAAATCCTGACACTGCCGGACAAGATCGATGATTTTCTCGATTTCAAATTGATTTCCTTTTACGCCTGCTACAATCAACTGATGCAAACTTGCCCTATCGCCGCTGGCGAATACGTAAATCCGGTGATGGTGATTGCCCACGGTCAGGTCTATGGCAATGCCTTGTGCACACAAGAGGATATAGTTGAAGTCGAGACCCATTATCAGCAACCGACGGGAGAGGGAGCCCCCCGCGTCGAATTTCGTCCCGTCAACATGCCCAGGATTCGCGGCGCTATCGCCACCTCGCCGGGGAAAAGGGAGCGGTATCGCCGCAGCTTCAGCAAAGAG
>CAZWXO010000094.1:0-7235 GCA_964637885.1 uncultured bacterium | reverse complement strand
GAGGCGATGAATCCAGGGCAACTTGCCATTTATCAGGGGGTGAGGCAACTACTCGCTCCTCACTGGCCCGGCATTGCCGCCAAGCAGTTTTACGACGGCGCCATCGAAAACACCCTGGAGCTTTTTCTCGGTTCATACCCGGATGGTCGTTCGTATTTGCCAGAGGTCGCTGGCACCGCCTTTGCAGCCTCGCCGTGGCAGGAGCTGGCCGAGGAAGCCAAGAAACTTCCGATTATGCTGGCTGTCGCCGAGCTCAACGAGGAGCAATTGCTGGACGAAATCGTCTTTGACCTGACCTATGCCGGCACTGCCGATTAAGACCACCGGATTTGCTTGCCCTGGGGCAACCTTTGATTTAGGAGCGTGACACATTGTCAGAACGTAACAAACATTTAGCCGATCGGGCTTTGCTCATCTGCTCGATGATTTTTATCGGAGCGACAGCCATTCATGTCTGGGTGGCCCCGGGCCCGGTTTGGCTATTTCTGCAGCTGACGGCCGCAGCTGGCCTGATTGGCGGCATCGCTGACTGGTACGGTGTCGTCTCCGTCTACGGGCGGCCTTTAAGCATTCCATGGCGGACGGAGATTATCATCCAGCAGCGCCCCCAGCTGACCCAGGCGATCTGCGTTTTCGTCAGCGACGATATCTTGTCCGTGGAGAACATCCGCCAGCGCCTAGCCAGCTTTCATGTCACGAAAAGAATTCTCCGCCTCTTTAAGAATCCTGAGGAAAACGCGCCGGCCCAGTGGCTGGCAGCTTTCTCCGCCAACTTGCTTTGGGCAATTTATCTGGAAGCTGATTTGGATGAGATTGGTGGAATCGTCAATAATCTCGGGAGTGGTCTGGCGCAGAGCATCAATCCCGCCGAGGATTTCATCCGCGGGGCACGCTGGACTTTGGACAACGGCTATCTGGAGCGTTTCCTCCAGACGGTGGCCCCCGATTGCGCCGCTTTTACGCAAAACCCTGGCCTGCGCCAGGTTGTCGCTGAATCCATCGATGCCATTTCCCAGAGATACGCCGGGGACAACATGCTCCGGCGGATGTTCCTTCCCTCCCTTCAGGCTAAAATCGCCACTGGCCTCGATGCCTACATTCAGAAACTTTTTAGTCAGATGGCCGAGGATCCCGGTCACTCGATGATCGTCGCCCTGCGCCGCCGTATCGAGCTAGAGCTGGCTTCCTTTGCGGCTGACCCAGGGCAACAAGCCGTTTTTAATCAGAAAATTCTAGCGTGGCTGTCGGCCAATGGCCTAGGTGACGCCATCCCTACTGAGCTAAAAAGCCTGCGCCACACTCAGTTAATTACCATCGGTGGATTGCGTCAAGGAGCGCTTGGTTTGTTGCGACTCTTTATCGACCGTGTCGAAGGGGATCAGGTGCTCTATAGTCGCATCGACGACTGGTTGATCGAAAAAATATCCCAACTTGCCGAAGAGTTTCACTGTAAAATCGGGAATTTGGTGGCGGAGAGCCTGGACAAGTATTCGGATGCGCAGCTGGTCAAGCTTCTCCGCGACAGTACCGAAGGAGATCTGCAGATCATTCGTCTCAACGGCATGCTCTGTGGTATTTTTATCGGGGCGATCGTCGCCCTCTTGCGTATCTTTGTTATCGGAGGTGGCCTTGGATGAAAAATTCCAAGTTGGCCCAATACTACTGCAACCGCAATATTGCCCATGCCTTGCTCGCTTCGTCAGCAGTGCTGCTATGCCTCGTGATCGGACTAGAATCAGTGGGCTGGGATGATCCATGGCTGCACTTTTTCGGATTTTTCGCTGAGGCGATTTTGGTTGCTTCGGTGGCCGATTATATCGCCATCACGGCCCTTAGCCATGAGATTCCCATCCCGGGAATGCGTCGCAACACGGGGCTGATTAGCAAGAAACGTCAGGAGTTGATTCGCGGCATCAGCGAGTCCTTCCGCCGCTCTCTCTTGCCCAAAGAACTGCTCCAGGCGCAGCTGATAGGGCTCAAGGTTGCTCCGCTCTTAGAATTATTGCAGAATTCCGAGCTTTTTCATGGTAAAGGCGACCGGCTGGCAGGCGCCATTGCCGCAGGTTTACGGGAAAACAAGCGTTCCGTCAGCCTTTTTGGTTCCAATCTCCTGATCAGCTACATTTCGACGATGGATTCAGGCAAACTGATTGCCGGCATTCATCAAACTGCTAGGTCCAAGGGATGGTTGGGGGAAATCCTGCAACAGCTCTTCTCGCAGGTTGAGGAATATGTCGCAGACCCTGGCTTTTGTCCCAAATTGGAAAAACAGATCGGCGAAATCGTCGAATCCCAGTCGGGAGGGTTTCTGGCCTCACTGTTGTTGGGCGCCGCTAAGATGACCAACACTCTGAACTATGGTGAGATCGCCATTGATACTCAAAAATCTCTCCTGGAACTGCTCGCGAAGCTGCGGACATCTCGGGAGGCCGTCCCTGACACAGATCAAGCCTGGCAGGAAATGGAGCATTTCTTTTCCCAGCTAATCATCGCCCTGGCCCACAACCAACAGGTCACGGCCGAGTTGGACACGTGGAAGAGCAATGTCCTGCGCCCGGATGATTTAATTCCCAAGGTCGAGAAATTTGTCCTGCTGATCGCCCAATGGCTAGAAGCCGGCTCGTTTTCAGCGATGCAGGCAGCCGAAGATCTGGGCCTGAATCTGTCCCTGGCGACGGATGTTCGGATCGACATTCACCAGTGGCTTTCCCAGCAATTCGCAGCCGGGATTCGCCGCCTGGCAGCCGACAACAGCTTTTTGCAGGAGCATCTACAGCAGCTGGCCGTCCGCTTTATCGATAACGAATACGACGACGTCATTCTCATCATCAATGAAATCCTCTATCAGCTAAGCAATGACGACTTGGTGGACAAGGTCAAGGAAGTCGCAGGGGGTAGCCTGCAATGGCTGCGCATCTCCGGCGCCATCGTCGGCGGCTGCGCCGGCATCCTGATTTTTCTGGTGATTTGGTGGCCCCTTTATTTTCTCCCGGTCTTCATCGCCGCCGTCCTCGCCATTGGCTTTATCCCGCCCCTGCGGCGCTTGCTGGTGCGTTATCCCTCCGCCGAAAATTCGTAAAGACTGGCAGCCCGGAAAATGATCGACGAAGCTGCATTGATTGCCGCTGGGCAAGTCTAGGGTTTCTCGTTAGTGCTAAGAAGAATAAAACCGTGGCGCAACAATTAAGGCTGCTGGAAGAAATGTTGCGATTTGTTACAACAATAATTGGTCTTTTACCGGAGTTGTGCGAAAAGAGGTTGCGATGATGAAAAGGATTTCAAAAAACAAAAAGGTTTTATTTTATGCCAGAGAGCTTGTCGCTCGCGGGTTTCGCGTGCAGCTCTTATTGTTGGTCTTAGCTACGCTGCTTTTTATTCTTTCCTTTGCTTTAATTGTGTTTTTTCTGAAGCTTTACCCAGAAGATCCAAATGTGTTGAAGGTCTTATGGGTAACATTGATGCACGCCATCGATCAGGGAACGATTACTGGAGGGCAAGGTACTTGGCCCTATCTACTAATCATGCTGTTCGTCACTTTAGGTGGAATTCTTTTTACCAGTGTGCTGATCAGTATTTCGACAACAGCAATACAGAACCAGATGGAAATTTTGCGGCGGGGCCGGACCCCGATTATTGAGAACAATCATTTTTTAATTTTGGGCTGGTCAGAACAGATTTTTGAGTTGATTTATGAAGTGGAGAGGCTTAACGCCCGATTGATTCACGACCAGGATCGGAAGCAATCCCAAAGCATAGCTAACAGTAGCTTAAAAGAAATGCACGCAGTGCTAAGTTGTCGAGGGGATGATGACAGCGCCGAGAGCCAAAGCCGTAACGTTGTTATCTTGTCCGAACAGGACAAAGTCTATATGGAAACACAGATTTTTTCCCGAATCCCGGAATCTGAACGGTCCCATACACGCATTTTTTGCCGCTGTGGCAACCCAATCGAACTCAATGATCTGAAAATCGTCCTGCCAGAAAATGCGCATGCTGTCATCGTTGTCGCGAATCGGGATGATTTTCTTTCCGATGCAGCGGTTTTGAAAATCATTCTGGCGTTAAAAAACTACTTTCGCTACAACCAGCGTAAAAGCAACAAGCCTATTCAAGAACCACAAATTGTGGCAGAGTTATACAACTCCAGCAATATAGATTTAATTCGCCGGGGAGGCCTATCCGATGACAGTGATGCTGGCAAGGCTGTTGAAATTGTCAGTGTCAAGGATACTATTTCTAAAATACTTGTCCAAGCAGCGCTTCAGCCAGGGCTTTCAGGAGTGTATGAGCGTGTTTTTTCCTTCCGCGGTGAACAGTTTAGGGTCATCCGCGTCACCCCGGATGACGTAGCTATTCTAGGGAAGACCCTTGCGGCTGCCGCATTTTTATTTGAGAAAGCTGTTTTGGTCGGGTTTTTTCGGCACCCAGAAAAGCTAAATGATTCTTTAGCAGCGCAGGTAGTGTGGAATGCCGATGCGAATCAAATAATCGTCGAAAATGATCAGCTGATTTTTTTGGTGGATGAAGAACAGTCTCCGACCATCATGCAAGAGAAACCGCTATTTAACCCGGAACTAATTTTGCAACAAGAACCCCGGCCAGAGGAATCCAATCACAGGATAATATTGTTGGGCTGGAATAAATGCAGCCAGATTGTCCTTTTGGAGGTGCTGGAATATGTCAGGCAACGTTATCGGACCAAGATACAGCGACTGCTTTCTTATGCATATATGGCCGAGATTTTGCTTTTTAATGATCATAATATCGATGTTAAAAAACTACAAAATGATTTGAAACTCAGTAGATTTGACGGGATAAAAATCGTGCATCGCCGGGGCGATATTACGAACAAGGCTGATTTGGAAAAATTATATATGGAGAAATTGGGGAAGGCCTCTGTATTTTCCCGCCGTAAAACTGAAGACCATGTGATTATCATGTCTTCGGATGATACCAATAGTGCGCAGGTGGCGGATGCCCGAACAATGATGTCGCTGCTGCATTTGCGCAGTTTGGTCGGCAGCCAGGCCGAGCAGCAGAAACATATCAACATTGCCTCTGAGATGTTCGATACACGCAACAGATCCCTTATTTCTCAAGAGGGGCTTGATGATTTTATTGTTACGCCGATGATGACAAGCCAGCTTCTCTTACACAAGGCGTATCACCCTTTGGCGGCACGCGTCTTAGATGAACTGCTCAGTTCTTCTGGCAGCGAAATATATCTCAAGCCGGCATCACAGTACTTGGATTTTGATGTAGCTGGGGTGTGCAAGGCAACTTTTGCAACAATTATTCAGGCGGTTAGCCTCAGAGCAGGACAGCTAGCGGTCGTGATTGGTTACCGAAAAGTAGCCCGCCCGGGCTCTGGACAGGCAGATAGCAATCTTCTTCCAGGGGAAAAGCCAGCCGGCATTTATTTATGCCCAGGTAAAAATGAAGAGATTGTCTTACATCGAGGTGCGGATCATAAGTCAACTGATCAGCTTATTTTAATCTGCACCTCTATCCGCTGAGAGGTGCCGTTTTGTTGAAAGAGTTGCTGCGGGGATCAGTGATAAAATCAGTGGTATTAGTTAACAGTTCGCATTCATGGCGGGATTGTTAGAATTAATTTTCGTAGATTCGAGGAATCCCAGCAAGGGAAGGGGAGTGCTCCTGGTGGTTTTAGTGAATAACTCAACCTTCCCACCATTAAAAGACAAGCAAGGCATATAATGCTCCATCATTATCTTTTTATCGCGCAATGATGGAATAGAATCCATTATTAATTTACATTTAGCGAAAAACGGAGTAGAATCTACTTGCAAGGAGAGTGATTACCGTGAAAATGATTCCTCGACCCGTTTATCTGGCATGGCTCTTGCGCCACAAGGATCAGCAATTGCTCAAGGTGGTTTCCGGGGTGCGCCGATGCGGCAAGTCGGCTCTGTTTTCTATTTATCGGGAGCACTTGCTGCAAAGCGGGGTCGAGGAAAGGCAGATTGTTTTTCTAAATTTTGAGGATTTGGATAATGAAGCTTTGACAGACTACCGCTCCCTCAACGAGTACATCAAGGCGAGATTAATACCTGATCGAATCAATTATATTTTTTTGGATGAAATCCAGATGGTGGACCAGTTCGAGAAAGTCGTTAATAGCCTTTCCCTAAAGGAAAATATCGATATTTACCTTACGGGTTCAAATGCGTATTTTATGTCAGGAGAACTTGCTACACTCCTCTCAGGACGATATGTGGAGCTGAAAATGCTACCTCTTTCCTTTGCAGAATTTTCTTCTTATTCAAGGGAAACCGTGCCAAAGCCTTCTGTCAAGGAACAGTTCAATCAATATATGGAATTGGGCTCGTTCCCCTTTGTCCTGCGTTATGGTTACGGGCAACAGGAGTCACGGGAATATCTGCGGGACGTCTACAACACGGTACTGCTCAAAGAAGTGGTGGCACGTTTGCGCGTATCCGATGTCAACATGTTGGAGAATGTCACCAAATTTTTATTGCATAATATCGGTAGCCTTGTCTCGCCGGCCAAGATCTCCCGCACTCTGAAATCACAAGGCAAAGGAATCGACCAGAAAACTGTGGATAAATACCTCCGCGGCTTGACTGACAGCCTGATGGTCTACGAGGCTATCCGTTTTAATGTCAAGGGCAAACAATTCTTGGCACAGCAGCACAAGTATTATGCTGTCGATATAGCTCTGCGGAACATGCTCGTGCGCAGTAAGGACAGCGATATTGGACATCTTCTGGAGAATATTGTCTATCTCGAACTCCTGCGGCGGGGCAACGATGTCTATGTAGGACAGCTCAATGACGGCACGGAAATCGATTTTGTCGCCAGCAGCCCGGACGGACAGAGCTATTATCAGGTTTCGGCAACCGTCCTCGCAGAGGAAACTCTCCGTCGAGAGTTGGCTCCATTGCAAAAGATCACTGACAACTATCCCAAATACCTGCTGACTTTAGACGAAATCTTCGGCAATGCCGATTATGACGGGATTAAAAAGCGCAATGTCCTGGAATGGCTACTAGAGGAAAGGGCTTAATCCCAGGCTAGACACAGGCAGAAATCAAGCAGGTGGCAGAATACTATGGGGTAGGTGAATCGATGAGATTAGTCACATAGTGCCACGGCATCCTTTTTTAAGAATTTACCTTATTTTTCAATAAACATTGCACATGGTATAATTGAGGCACAGGAGGGTTATGTCGCATGTTATTCCCGTTAGAAAC
>CAZWXO010000093.1:0-9270 GCA_964637885.1 uncultured bacterium | reverse complement strand
ATTTCTCCCGGCGGAACTCGCTTTCATTCATCGAATGCTCCCATCTCTATCGGGATAAATCTTTATTCGCAAATTTTCTTCTAGGAAACCTCGTTATCCATGAATATAGCGCACTTGCGACCAGAAAACAACTAGGATATGCAATGGTATAATGTGACTGATATCAGTGAGGCGGTGATTTAAATTGCAAATTGAAAATAGTTTGGCGGTTTTTTGTGACTGGCTCAAGGAGGGAATTATTCTCGTTGATCGTCAAGGAATTATCCGCTTATATAACCGCAAGGCAAGGGAAATCTTTGGGCTTGGGGGCGACCTTAGCAGCGTCCCACCTCATCCGGGGGGGCGAATTCTTCCAGGAGATATTGTCATCATCGCCGACAACGCCTTAGGCATCGATGACGGCAATCTAGACAAAGATCTGCTGGAGAAAATAAACATCTCTGCCCCAGGTTTACACCGAGGCGACGCTGTGCTGGCGATGGGAGTCTTTATGGCTAGAGGTCCTCAGCCACCTGGAGCACTGATGAGCAAAGCTCTGGACGCAGGGGAAACCCTCAAATTAGGCAAACTTTTCGCCGGTGTCTATATCGATGCTCGCATCGATCCGCAGGCCCGGCAGGTTTCCATCTCTTTAAAGGGCCATACGATAGCCATGGATTATTACCGAGCAGTCGGGCACATGGTGGTACTAGACGGCACCAGCAAGGCTGTGAAATTTTGTCAAAGCAATGGCTATACCGCTCGCCAGGAAAGCATCGGACAGCTTTTACGAGGGGGCGCCTTCTTAGCCAAGGGAGAAACTCAACTGCCTTTGCAGGTTGTGGGTCGACACTTGCTGGACACACACAGTGACAATGCTACATTACAAGAAGTTCTGGAAGCCGCGGCCGGCAAAGCGATCACTTACGAGAGTAAACCTGCCGAACTAAACGGATTCCCTACTCTCTGCACATTAATCCCCCTCGATCAAGGAGAATGGCAAGGAGCCTTGTTAAAAGTTGAGGATATTTCCGATTTGGACCGGGTCATCGGCGAGCGGGATGCTGCGATGGATGCCGCAGAGGAAATGTCCAGAATCATTGCCTCAGGAGACGAAGTCACCGCGAGCTTAAGCTGCCTGGCTGGGGACAGCAGTGCCATGGGAGAAATCCGACGCATAGGATTTCAGGCTGCCCGCACTACCTCGACAGTTCTGCTGACAGGAGAAAGCGGTACCGGAAAAAGTGTCATCGCCACAGCGATTCATCAGATGAGCAAGCGGTCGACTGGAAAGTTTGTTCAAGTAAATTGTGGCGCTATTCCACCGACTCTGGTGGAAAGCGAATTATTCGGCTACGAAAAAGGTGCGTTTACTGGCGCCAATCCCCAGGGCAAACCTGGCTATTTTGAGCTTGCGCAAGGTGGAACCATCTTTTTGGATGAGATTGGAGAACTCGACCTTGCAAGCCAGGTCAAACTTTTACAAGTGTTACAAAACCGTTGCTTGCGTCGCCTAGGGAGCAAGGCTGAAATTTCAGTCAATGTGCGGGTAATCGCTGCGACTAATCGTGATTTGATCGGAGCCATGCGCCTTGGCAAATTTCGCGAAGATCTCTACTACCGACTGAACGTCTTTCCTATCCATGTTCCTCCTTTACGCGAGCGCAAGGAAGATATTTATAGTTTGGCACTGCACATTATGCCCATTCTCTGCTCACGCCTGGAGGTAGGGGAGAAAGAGATCGCCCCAGAGACGTTTTATTACCTATTGCAATACGATTGGCCAGGGAACATCCGGGAGCTGGAAAATGTTTTGGAGCGCAGCATCAGCGTTGCTGAAGGACGAGTTATCCTCCCAAGTCATCTGCCAGGAATCTTTTTAAACAATCAACGAAGAGAAGTCTCTCCAGTCGAAGGATTTACTCCGCGCAGCCTCCGCAACGCCATCGCGGAGGCAGAGCGATCTTTGCTCGCTGACACCATGAACTATTATCAGGGGAACAAAATCCTAGCCAGGGAAGCTCTAGAGATGGGTAAAACAAATTTCTACGAAAAATTGAAACTTTACGGCCTACTACAGCAAAAAAGATAGCTCTCGGCGCGAGTTCGTTCGAATATGCGGAATATTGTCCGTAAAAACGAACAAAATTCCGGCTTTTTCTAGCCTTTTTTCACTATTAGGATAATTTTGTTCGATATAACGGAAAATTCTCATTTTATAGCAAAACAGGCCCTTTATTGAGTGGCACGCTTCTTGCTCTAGTGTAAGCATTCAAAGAATCTGCAACCGTAGGAGGCCGACAATGGTTAAACTAAAATCTCACCAAGGACACTTGCAAGTCGCTGGCTGCGACGTTCCCACACTTGCCGCCAAATATGGCACCCCTTTTTACTTAGTCAATCAAAATCTTATTGAAGAACGCTGCCAGGAAATCCACACAAGCTTTCTCGCCAAGTACCCCGGTTGCCGGGCGGCCTATGCTAGCAAGGCGTTTCTCTGCCTTGAAATGTGCCGGATTATTGCTCGGCAAGGATTAGGCCTGGACGTGGTCTCCGGCGGGGAGCTATACACGGCTGTTAAGGCCGGCTTTCCCATGGAGCGGGTAATTTTCCACGGGAACAACAAAACGGATCAAGAAATTGCCATGGCCGTCAACCACCAAGTGGGACGAGTCGTCGTGGACAATATGTATGAGCTGGAGCGACTCCAGGCCGAGGCAGGGCGCCAGGATCGAAAGATGGACATTCTGTTTCGCATCACGCCCGGCGTTGACAGCCACACCCATAAATTTATCTCGACTGGCCAACTGGATTCCAAGTTCGGCATTCCCACAGACCCGGAGCACTTGCGGGATTACATGGACAAAGTCATGACCATGCCCAACCTGCGCCTACTCGGATTTCATTTTCACGTGGGTTCTCAGCTACATGCCAACGATTCCCACTTAAAGGCCGTTGCAATCCTCACCGGGATTATCCAGCGGGTCAAGGAGGAACATGGCTTTTTCACCGAGGAGCTAAACGTCGGTGGTGGCTATGGGATTTACTACACCAACGAAGACGAACCGGAGACCCTGTCCTACTTCACCGACGGCATCATGGAGACTTTGCACAGGGAATGTGCCAGCCGTGGGTTGGATGTACCTGCGGTAACTATCGAGCCGGGGCGCTGGGTTATCGGCGAAGCAGGCATGACTGTCTACACGATTGGGTCAATCAAGGAAGTTCCCGGTATCCGCACTTATGCCGCGGTTGACGGCGGGATGCCGGACAACCCGCGCCCCGCCCTTTACGACGCCAAGTACGATGCCGTCATTGCCAACAAGATGGATGCTCCCCGAGATGCGGTGGCGACGATTGCGGGAAAATGCTGCGAAAGCGGCGATATCCTGATCTGGGACCTGCCAGTCCCCGAGCTCGCCTCTGGAGATCTGCTGGCCATCCGTTCCACCGGTGCTTATAATTTTTCCATGGCCAGCAACTACAACCGCCTTCCCCGCCCGGGAGTGGTAATGGTGAAAGATGGCTGTGACCGGATGGTAGTCAGACCTCAGAGCTATGAAGATATCTTAAGCACGGAAATCTAAATGGGAGAAAAGATAAATGGATCTATCGATTGCCAATGGATTGATCGCTGACCCGTGCCAAGGTATATACAGCTGCATGAATGTTGGAATTAACGAGGGAAAAATCGCTGCCTTGTCTCGTTTTCCAATTCAGGCGGATAGTTACATTGAGGCCACTGGAAAAGTGGTCTGTCCTGCATTTATCGACATTCACCTCCACGAAGCCCTGCCCGACCCGAAAGGGCCGGGTTGGGCTTCGCCTATCTTCGCCTGGGCGGCCCGCATGGGAGTAGGGACTGCGCTAGGCGGGAATTGCGGTGAGGGTCCAAGTCGCCCTCTCTCTTATCTTGATGAACTAGAGCAGCGGGAGCTGCCAGTGAACGTTGGAATGCTTGCCCCCCATGCGGCCCTGCGCCTGACTGCCGGGCAACCCGATAAATACGCTCCCCTTAATGAAGCCCAGCTAAACAGCTTGCGACAACTATGCGAAGAATGTCTTGACGGAGGCTGTCTGGGAATTTCCCTTGGCCTCCGCTACGTCCCTGGAGTAGAGCAACGAGAACTAGAGATGCTGGGACAAGTACTGGCGCATAAGAGAGGGCTGCTTGCCGTTCATCTACGGGATGATGCCGCTGGAGTTTTAGCGGCAGCTAGCGAGATTCTGGAGTTGGCAGACACCTTTGGATTGCGGCTACAGATTTCACACATTGGCAGCATGGCGGCGTATGGCTATATAGACGAATTTCTGACCTTAGTCGATCAATGGCACAGTCGGGGCGTGGATGTCCTGATGGACTGCTATCCCTATACCGCCTTTTCAACTAGCATCGGGGAAACAACTTTCGACCCTGGCTTTCAAGAGCGCTATGCTATCGACTATTCTGCCCTGGTAGTCGGGGAGGGAGAATTTGAAGGACAGCATCTAGATGAGATGAAATTCGATTATTTGCGTCGCGAAAAGCCAAACACGATCATCATCGCCCATGTCATGCTGGATGCAGAAGTAGCGATTGCTTTGACTCATCCCGGAGTAATGGTCGCCAGCGACGGGTTTCTACATGGAGCTTGTGGCCATCCCCGAGCAGCTGGCACCTTCCCCCGTTTTTTAAGGCATTATGTCTTAGAAAAAAAGCTTATGTCACTCTATCAAGGGATTGCAAAAATCACCACCTTGCCAGCTCGGCAGCTAGGCCTGAGCAACCGGGGGAATCTCGCCCTAGGCAACATAGCAGACATAACTATTTTTGATCCGATGACAATCTGCGATCATGCAAATTTTCAGAATTGCGGGGCGGCCCCCGACGGCATCGAATGGGTTTTACTTGCTGGAAAAGTTGTTTGCAAGCAAGGAGGGATACTAAAAATTAATCAGGGAAAAACGTTGCGCTAAAAACTAAAAGCGCAAAAAACCTAAACCGCACTGCGGTGGATACGAATAAGGAGGATTTCTTATGAACGCTATTTTTGACCAAATTAACAGTTTCTTTGAATTCATTGTTCCTATTTCGGACATCATGTGGGACTTCCCGACAAACTTTGCTTGGTACAGCAGCATACCAATCTTGGGCAAATTTCCTCTAGCCCTAATCATCCTGATCGGAGGGGGAATATTTTTCACCTTCCGGCTAGGTTTCGTCCAGATCAAGTATTTTAAAGAGGGAATCAAGATTCTCGCCAAGCGTAAGGCCATTGAAACAGGGGTTCATCCACTGACTGCTTTTATGTTCTCTTCAGCTATGCGAATCGGCCCCGGCAACATTATGGGTGTTACTGGAGCAATTACCGTCGGCGGGCCCGGGGCCCTCTTCTGGATGTGGGTCTCTGCTTTTTTTGGCATGGCCACTGCTTTTGTTGAATCGACGATGGCCCAAATATTTAAAGAAAAAAAGGGTGACGAATTTGTTGGCGGCATGCCTTTTTATGGCAAAGCCCTTTGTGGGGGTAAGGTATGGGTCGGCAATCTCCTCGCAATCATTCTAATCACTGCTTTGCTATTAAATGTGCCAGGGCAAGCTTTCCACATGTTCACCGCGCTGGGTTCGATTGCTGACACTGTGACAGGAACCACTCACGAACGCACTTCTATGGTCTACTACATCATCGCCTTAATCCTCGTCGTCTCCATTCCTTCCATCGTTTTTGGAGGCATCCGCCGAGTCACAAAAGTAACGGATATTCTGGTGCCAATTATGGCAGTTCTGTACTGCGTCATCGCTATCGTTTTGATTCTCGTCAATATCGGCACCCTCCCCTATGTGATTGGAGCAATTTTCAGCCAAGCCTTCACGCCAGATGCAATGTTCGGCGGTGCAATCGGAATTGCCATTATTCAAGGAGTTCGCCGGGGGCTGATGTCAAATGAAGCTGGGCAAGGTACGATAACAACCGCAGCCTCCATCTCTCAGAACGACCATCCCTGCGAGCAAGGTTTCGTCCAATCCATTGGCGTCTTCCTCGACACAATGATTATTTGTTCACTGACAGGTTTTCTGATTATCATGGCTCACGTCTGGACAGGCGACAGTGCCGTCTGGGAAAGCATTAGCGAATCACGTCTCTCAATTTACCTGACTTCGATTCAGCAGCTAGTGCCAGGGCAGGCAGTCGACGGCATCGTCATGGTATTTACTGCTCTTTGCTACGCCCTCTTCGCATTCACCACAATGTTGGGGATGATTACTTTTTCCGATATCACCGTTAACCGGATAACTCGCAGCAAGGGGGCTTCATTCTTTATTAAAGCATCAGGGTCGCTGTTCCTCGTTCCTTTCGGGGCGCTATGTGTGCTGGCTGGCCTGGAGCTCGGCAATATCTGGTATATCGCTGATTTTACGAATATTCTCCTTGTCTACGCCAACGTCCCCATCATTCTCTACGGATTTACCATTGTCAACAAGGCTTACAAACACTACCAAGACTCTGACGGCGGTCGTTTTATCTCCTCTGAAGTGCTAGGCTTTGACACTGATTTTTGGGGGAAAGATGATAAAGTCAATTAGCCCGTTTCTGAGGTGACTTCGTCAATACCAAGCTAGAGAAAGGAGGAGCGGCAACGCCCTCCTTTTCTTTTTTGATAAAGGAGTTTTTTGTCTTAGGGTTGAATTAACAAAGCGCAGGCAATTAAACACACAACTATTCGTACCAATCTTCTTATCAAGGAGGCATAAAATGATTATCCGCACAATAGAAAAAGTTGACTTGCCCCAGGTAGCCGACCTTTATCAGGGCTTTTGGGGTGAGAAAAGCGACATAGCGCGCATGGAAGATGCTCTAGAAAAAATGAACTTGCACCATAGCCATATCATTTTAGTGGCTCAGGAAGATGATGCCAAGCCAGGCGACAAGTTGTTGGGAACAGTCATGGGAGTAATTTGTCCAGACATATACGGTGACTGCCGCCCCTTCCTTGTCCTCGAAAACATGATTGTTCGACGCGAGGCCCGCCAAAGAGGAGTCGGGCGCCAATTAGTCCATACCCTTGAGGCCGAGGCCCGTGAGCGAGGCTGCACCCAAATTCTGCTGCTAACAGAGAAAGGACGCCATGATGCCGTGGAATTTTACAATTCCCTTGGCTACGACCCTCACCCGATGCAGGGATACAAAAAGAAACTTTAGCCGCGGAGCAGAGCTCTCAGCTTCGATGGACACTCCGATAAGGAAATCCGGCGTCATCGCAACAGCATAGGTGGCAACTGCCAAGACAATTTCACCTTTTTTTAATCAAACCGGGCCCAACTCGCGCGAATACGTTGTGAAACGGCAGCATGGCTGCGTAGTTACCGTTTTTTACCCTTGCTTTCTGCCCGTTTAGTGTTCTCTTCCACGCGAAATTTGACGATGCGACTGATTAAATCATACGGCAACGGCTCGGTAAAAGGGAATTGAACAGAGCCCTTGGCTCCTTTATAAGCAGCTAGTTCCTGCTTGAAGGCTTCGATGCCACTGGGAGTGGGGTAAAACCCGATATGTTTTTTGAAAGCGGCAAAGTGCACCAGATTCCCATGCAGATAAAAAGTCGGCATCTGGTAACTGAATTTTTCTGTCGCCAGCGGCGCTGCCTCCGCTATGACTCCCCGTAAAGTCCGCAGCAGCTCTTGGACCTCCGGGGGAAACTGTCCGATATAGTCGTCAATCGATTGCTGAGCAACGTCACGATAGGGAGTTTTACAGGCAAGGCACACATCCCGGTGAACACAGACCAGTGCTCCACACGCTTTGCACTCCCACCTTTTTTCCTCCCCTCGCAAGAAGTCCTCCAACCCATCGCGCCGAATGTCTGCAAGGTTCTCCAGCATACTCATGTCATATTTAGCGCGGTAACGCTTATCCAAATCTTTGAGCCGGCGACAAGGATACTCGTCACATTCGTAGCAAAATCCAGACTGATGCTGCTGGATAGCCGGACAATTTTTGATAATACATGCGCGACAGTAATTTGGCTTGCCGACATCGTCAGCGCGACATCCCCGGCAGGAATTTTTATCTCGCTGATAGGCAAGACACAAAGCACAGTTCATTCCACAAGGTGCAATCAAGTCAGCTGTTATTTCAGCCATAACACCGCCTTCTTTCCTCGGACCTTTTAGATCGACATGTCCAGCCATAGCGCGGGGCGGACGCCGTTATAATCGAGATGAACACTGCGGCCAGTCTCGAAAAAGGACCCGTCATGGCGCACGCACATCGTATATTCGGCATCATCCCCTGGCGAGCGTAGCCACCACCAACCCTTGCCGTTTTTCACCCCCACCCCCTGCTTCTCGGCATAGGGAGTGGTGAAAGCAATCTTGTCATCGTCCCCGGAAAAATACCGTTTCGCTTCGTCAATGCTCAGCAAAAAGATTTTGTCCTGGGTCGGATTGCCGCCGTCAACGGCGTGTTCGCGATTACCCTCGTTAACCAAATCGGTTACAAGAATCGCCTTTTTCTCCTCGTCGGTAAAAGCAGCTTCAGCGAACCCTTCGTTCAACCAACTCCGCAAGGTGCATTTCTCCCAGGTGATATCCACAAAATCGCGATTATACGCCTTGGCGTCCAGCAATTTATCCGAAATGATTAGAGCATGATCATTCTCCACCGCTAGCACCCGCCACTCGATAGGCTCTTGGCCATTATTGGTGTCACCATCTTGCTCATAACTGCCAAAGGTAATAATGCCGCCAATTTTTGCCTTGGCGCCATTGCCGTCTTGTGAAATTGCTTCGTCAGATGGCTGCGCATCACAGCCACTCAGCAGCAGCAACCCCATAAATAGCGAAAAACCAACTGCCCTCTTAATCATTCCGATCCCCCCTAATAAGATTAGTTGCGCAACTAACGCGGCTCCTTTTCTATTTATATGCACACTATACGGAAAATAGCGGTATCTGTAAATACGAAGGGCATTGTCTGGAGCAGTGTGAGACCACCGAGACAGTCGGCGAAGACAATTAAGATTTAACAGTGAACATTTTTGGTAAGAATTATTGGCATAATCCTTTGATTTCTGTAAGCAATGGGGCAGGGGTTCAAGTGAACTGTCAGGATGAGGATCTAGCCTGGCGTAGCTCCTTGCCAAGTGCTTGGGGAAGAAGCTGCAGGAGCAGCTCTAGCCAAAGCGGCCCACGGAAGGGGCGTATTTGGCGACCCCAAGGACGCCGGCAAGGAGTTACTGCCAGGCAAAGACGAATCCCCCGTGAACGTGAAGCCTTGCCCCAAAGCACCGCTGTGATGATATTGCACAAAG
>CAZWXO010000092.1:5035-9322 GCA_964637885.1 uncultured bacterium | reverse complement strand
GCTAGAGCTGCTCCTGCAGCTTCTTCCCCAAGCACTTGGCAAGGAGCTACGCCAGTCTAGATCCTCATCCTGACAGTTCACTTGAACCCTTGCCCCTTTGCCCAGTGCCGTAATTTTACAAACCAAAAAAAGGCTTGTGTGCTCGGTTAAATAATATAACTGTGAGTATGGTGAAAAAAAAGGGTTACTAAAATATTTTTTGGCTTCTTCTGTGGCGACACCCTTGCAAAGGGAGGGAATAGCCACAGGGAAGGATTGGAGCAAGGAGCTTAGAATGGTGTCGCCGGTTTTCAGGTGATTGGGGTGAACGCTGCAGGAGCAGCGTCAGCCAAAGCAGCCCACGGATGGGCTGTATTTGGCGACCCCAAGGACATAGGAAACCAGTGACAACCATTCTGCGAATTGTCCATCTTCACAGTGACTGTGCCCTCCATGGAGCGGCCACGCCTGCCCCGGGTTTGTGTATAGTACAGAGTTAGGAAAGTCGAGTTATTTGTGACTCCACTGCAACGACTGGAAGAAAGCACGATTTTTCTCGCAAATGCTCAGGGTTTACAGAGGGGGAACAAATTCATATTATACAGGACCTTGCATAACATGACTTCGCTAAGATATTAACTCTCTTTTCTCCTGCGCCTTTGCGTCTCGGCGAGAAAACAAATCCCCGCTTATTGGTTTTTAAAGCAGAATCACTTCTTGGTTTCTGCTTATTTTTTCAAGGACAACTCCCCCACCTTACCCAGCGAACCCATCGCATTGGCCTGCACTTTGGTATTGGACAGGGTATAAAGATTACTGCCGATAAAAAGAATCCTTTGAATGTTTTTATCGCTGTCGTACCAGTAGTAGCCGCTCTTTAGATAATCCTCAGGAGCGAGGTGGGATATTTTGCCTTGCATTGTAAAACCTTTGTTTAAATCAATATTGTAAACATAAGCACCCTGGAAGGTAAATTCCCCGTACTCCGGAAAATCACTGCTATAACTCGAATCCTTGACGGTCGCCACCGTCACTGGAAAGGCAATCAGCCCCTTTTCTCTGGAAAAGAGCAAAGCCTTGTGGTTATGTAAAAGCTCCGAATCTGTCCCTCGGTCACCGATCTTAACCACGGCAACCTCTTTGGGATTGGTGGGGTCTGTGACGTCAAAAAGCGCCATCTTCATTCCCGCATAGTATGCTCGCGTATCAACCACTCGGCCTTGACTGTCCTTGACGGCCTTACTGATAGTATCCTTGCCAAACCCGATCAGATGCGTTGCATCATAAGGATGCAGATAATCGCTGTAACCCGGGATTTTTAAAGCTCCCAGGATCTTGGGCTGGGAGGGATTTTTCAAATCCAGTACAAACAGAGGATCGACATCCTTAAAGGTGACCACATAAGCCCGCTCTCCCATGAAACGAACCGAATAAATCCGCTCGCCAGGAGCCATCCCTGTCACACTTCCCTTGACCAGCAGCTTATCATCGAGGATGTAGAGATTGTTTTTGGAAGTCCCCTCGCCAGATTCCCACATGTTACCGGTAGTAGTGGCGATGCGGAAATTGCCCCGGTACTCATCCATGGAAAATTGGTTTAGAATTGTTCCCGGAACCTGCCCAGTCGCCTCATAAGTCACTTTGCCATTTTTAAGCGCAAAACGGAAAATTTTTGTGTTGACAACATTTTCCGGCACCTTGTTGTCCGGTAGAACAGCCGGATAATTGTAATCGGTCATCGTCGCATAAAGTTTTCCAGTAGAAGCATAGACGTTTTCACCAGAGCCTAGGTAAGCATTGAGATCGGCAACTTGGCTATGATCGGCCAGATTAATTCCTGCCACCACCAGATAGCTCGGCTGACTAAAATTGGGCAGACACCAAACCTTACCCAGGTCCAAAGCTTGAACCTTGCCACCGGCAGCGCTATCGCGGTAAGCGGGCACCAGCTCTTCATCTTTGACCTCGCCAAGAGGGCGATAAAGAAGCATATTACGGTTAGCCAGCAAGTAGAGGGAGTTGCCGATTCGCCGCGAACTTAAATAGTAACCCTCGGTCTCAAAACTTCGTTTTACCACTGGCTTGCTACGGTTAGTAATGTCGTAGACCATGACTTTACTGGATTCTTGAATATAAGGCGGCGGATAAATATATGGCATGATCGAACGCTCTTGCATAATCACCACATCGCCAAAACTGGCTCCCCCGACCACTGCCAAAGTGTTGCCGCTGACGTAGAGCTCTCGGGGAGACATCTGCCCTTCCGCATAACTAATCGTCCCCACCAGCTCCATTTTACCCGCCGGCACCGCTTTAATAATCTGAACCTCTTGCCCATTTACTTTATAGATATAATTTCCATCCGTCTTGACTGTATCAGCCTCGTCGACGCCAGCTACCTGCAGATTAGTCCGGGAATAATCGTTCGCTGCCCCCGCTCCGCTAGGAGCTGGTGAGGCGCTGGCTTCCTTGGTCGCCTCGGGAACAGCCCGATCCATCTGCATAATTACTTCATCGCCATAAAAATATTGGGGTTGTTGAGCGACCTTCTCCAACAAGCTACGCAGATTGGCCATCGTTTTCACCGGTTCCGGCCTTTCCCCCGAAGCGTCAGCATCCTTGATACTGGCTGGAAAAACACTGCCGGCCAAAGCTATGATCATAAGGCAGCCCATCCAGCGCCGCAATTTTCCAACGGTATTATCTTGCATTCCGATCACCTCTTCATTTTCTTATCCTTTGCCAAGGTTACACCCCTTGGATGCAGATTAAAAGGAAAAGTTCCCGATTAGTTACGGAGTGGCTTTAGTTGCAGAATTAAATTGTCAGGATAGTTGCGGAGGTAGCTTTTATCGATTATAATCTAATCTGTCGTATTGGTGCGGGTGTAGCTCAGTGGTAGAGTACCGGCTTCCCAAGCCGTGGGTCGCGAGTTCGAATCTCGTCACCCGCTCCATTAAAACAAAACCTATGAATCCTATCTTGCGAATCTTCGCACGAATAGCCACAGGTGGGCCACAATTAAGTAAACTTTAAGCCTCCGAGGATATCCCTTAGGAGGCTTTTTTGTTGAAAAAACCGGGCTCTCGCCGCGAGCAGCCCGGTTATAAAATACTGTTTACTGGAATATCTGAACTGACCTACCAAGAAGCTAAACTTTATCCTAAAAAAAAGATTTCAAACGAGCACGGGTACTCGAGCTCCGGCTTAGACCGCCCGAGACCACTGAAAAAGTCAGTGATTAACAATTAAGATTTAACAGTGAACAGTTTTGGTAGAATTGTTGGCATAATTCCTCGATTTTTTAAAGAAATTGGGGCAAAAAGTTTATTTTTGCGTCGATAATAATTAATTATTACTCGCAAATTGCTAATTAAAATACCTCATCGGACTTTTTCAGTTGTCTCAGACCGTCCACTGGTCGTGGATAATGCCCACCAAATACCAGCGTCCATCAACCTGCTCGAAAACAAGTCTAAGGCTCTCCCAGTCGATTCCTTCATACTCAGCCTCGAAACCCTCAAAGTTGTACTCAACAAATTCCGCCTCAGGGTAAACTTCTTTGATGTTAATTGTCGTCGTTCCCCAGGAAAGAACCTCGTTTTCAGCAATACGATCTGCCGTTAAAAAATCGTGGGTCATAATAAATTTTGCATAATAGTCGGCAAAAGTCAGCTCAATTGGATCTCCAGTGCCGTCATAGGCGCCCCATGTATATACCTCTGTATCCTCGGCAATAGCCTTGATTTGATCTTGATCAAAGACGATATCCGCGGCTTCATCGACAAAAGCATAGGGTGAAAACCGCACCCCTTTTTCCGGATGAACCAAATGAGCCAGATTTGCATAGTCCTCCGCTTTTAAAAGCTCCAAAGTTTTGTCCGCTGCTCCGCGCAAATCGAGGTCACCCATGCCATCATCTCCACACCCTACCAGGGAAAACGCAAGCACCCAAATCATCGCGATACATAAAATCTTCCGCATTACTTTTGACAACTCCTTCATCTGATTTTAACCAAGGCTATTATGCCACAACTTGCAGTATTTTGCATGCAATTCCACTTAAAACAGCTATATATTGCTAACCTTTGTCAAATTTCTCAAAGAAATAAATGTTTCTTCTCGCTCAGCTTGCTGTGATTTATGCTTCGCGCCTATTGGCTTTTGGAGTTGGTAGGGTTACAATCGTCGTAAAAAGGAAAGAAGATGATTCCCTTGACCACTTTTCGCATCGTAGTCGGCAGCGCCTGTCTTTCTCTAGGAATTTTACTCGCCGGGTGTGGAGGCGCAACTGATACTCAGCAAGAT
>CAZWXO010000092.1:3423-5025 GCA_964637885.1 uncultured bacterium | reverse complement strand
AAGCACCCAAATCATCGCGATACATAAAACCTTCCGCATTACTTTTGACAACTCCTTCATCTGTTTTTAACCAAAGTTATTATGCCACAACTTGCAGCATTTTGCATACAGCTCCCTCTAAAACAACTATATATTGCGACCCTTTGTCAAGCTTATTGAAATTAATGTTTCTCCCCTCTCGCCTGACTGCTATTTTATGCCTCGCGCCCTATTGGCTTTTGGCGCTGGTAGGGCTACAATCGCAATAAAAAGGAAAGAAGATGATTCCCTTGACCACTTTCCGCATCGTAGCCGGTAGCGCTTGCCTTTCTCTAGGAATTTTACTAGCCGGGTGTGGAGGCGCAACTGATACTCAGCAAGATCCTATCGATACCGAGGCAGTTTCCACAGAGCAAAGTTTCGATGTTGCAGCGCTACTAACTCGGGATGAAGCTGCTGGATTCTTACAAGCTGAAGTAGCCGAACCAGCGGTGACGTTGCCCGAGATCGCCCCAGCCCAGCCATATTTACTTTTTATCGAAACTGTCGATACAAGTGAATTTCTTCAGGTGGGCGTGGTTCCTGATAGCCCCGCTCTCGCTGAGATTGGACAAACTGCCGAGCAACTCTACATCTCCACCCGGGATGAAATCGTGGAAAACGAGGTACCAGTTGACGGTGTCGGCGACGAAGCCTTTTGGGGGACCCTCGGCTTACATATTCTCCAAGGGCCTTATTACGTAACGATTGGAGTTGGCAACACCAATGATCCGGCCAACCTTGAGCTCGCCAAAAAAATCGCTGAAGTGGTGCTGCCAAGGTTGCCCTGATAACTCAAGGCGATTTGTTGGAATTTTTAACACTATAGTCCTCGATGCTTATGCTAAAGGAGCGACGTCTCACGTCGCTCCTTTAATAATCAATCGATTCTATTTTTATCCCTCGTTTAATGCTGTCAGGCTAGGTAATTGACCAAAGACATGGATGATTTTGCTAGCTTGGCTTCCAGCAAAGCATTCTCCACTGCTTCTTTTTTGTCAACGGCTGCCGGATCTGTTGGCGTATCCAGTTTGAGGATTTTAATCAGTCGTTTCCCCTGATCACTATTAGCGCCCAGTTCTTTTTGGGCGGTTCTCTGACCATCTTTATCGATGCGGTACATCGTAATCAGGTCACCATTTTTCTCAACCACAGTGTTATTATTTAATTTTGCACTGACAACCCCGGGAGCAGTTTCACTGACCGTTGCGTTTTGAGCTAGCGTTTTCTGTAGTAAATATTGGACATTCTGATATTGACTGGAATTAACTTGCATGGAAATCGCCTCCTAAAGTAAGGGCAATTAAAGCGCTTCCATGCGACAATAAGATTGCTTCCTTAGTTATTTTCGGCTTTTTCCGGCTCCAACTTAACCCCCCGTCAGATTCATCAAACAGACAATCTCTTTGCAATTTTAAAACTTCTTAATAGCAATAATTCTAATCCTTAGCTGCCAAAAACTCCGCAATTTCAAGTTGCGTGTTGTGCAGTAGCGTAAGCACTGCTTCAATCTCCTGGGGTAGATTAAGCCCTTCCTGAGGTGCCCTCTCGACCTCCCCTGCCTTTTCTGCCAAGGCGGCAGCT
>CAZWXO010000092.1:2720-3413 GCA_964637885.1 uncultured bacterium | reverse complement strand
CCTTTGATGTCATGCAGCAACTTGGGTAGATCTGGTGCAGCTTTGCCCATCCTCGATATTTCCTGCAACCTAGCGCTAATCGTTGGCATCATTTCAGAAAAATCAGTTAAAATCTCACCATACAGCCCAGTATCTCCTCCCAGCCGACGCAGAGCTTGTTCAACCTGTAGCCCACCTGCGACTCTCGAGGGGGTATCAACTGCCGCTAGCGGCGCTATTGTAATCGGGGCTTCCTCAACGACCTCAAGATCGATTTTGGACCAACGAGCGATTACCTGATAAAGAGATTTGCTGTCAATTGGTTTACTTAAGTAGTCATCCATTCCTGCTGCAATACATTTTTCCCGATAACCCTGGAAAGCATTGGCCGTCAAAGCGACAATCGGCAGGTCCCGATGGCCGCTTTCCCGTAGCATCCTAGTGACAAGAAACCCATCAAGGATTGGCATCTGGATATCCATCAACAGTAAATCATAGCGCTTGCCATTGCCTGCGGTGATTTTGTCGATTACCTCTTGCCCATTCTCGGCAAGATCGACTTCTATGCCTGCCGCGCGCATCAGCTCTTTTGCCACCTGCTGATTTAGGGCGTTGTCTTCCGCTAACAACACACTGACGCCCTGTAGCTTTTTGCTCTCGATAAAATCTGTCTCCTTATATCCAGCCCCCGATGTGTTAGCCGATTCACAGCTT
>CAZWXO010000092.1:249-2638 GCA_964637885.1 uncultured bacterium | reverse complement strand
CAGGCCAGTACCGCCAAAACGACGGGTGGTGGATCCATCGGCTTGAACAAAGGGTTTAAACAGTTTTTGCAGCTGCTCAGGTGTCATCCCAATCCCTGAGTCCGATACAGAAATCTCAAAACGTGCGTGCGCTTCTTGCAGAGGTGTCATATTTTTTGTCTGCACAATTACCGCACCATTTTCAGTAAATTTAACGGCATTGCTGAGAAGGTTAAGTAGGATTTGCTCTAGCCGGAAAGAGTCTCCAACCAAACATTTCGGGGCTCCATCTGCCATTTGACAGCGCAGGGACAATTTTTTGGCAGCAGCTTTCTCGGTCATCATCGCCACAACATTATTTATCGTACCATGTAGAGCAAAATCAACGGCCTCTAGCTCCAACTTAGCCGCTTCAATTTTTGAAAAGTCCAGGATGTCATTGATGATAATCATCAACATCTTCGATGCCGTCGCCGCCTTTTCCGCATAATCCCGTTGACGATCGGCCAATCCACTTTGCTTCAACAATTCCAAGAAGCCACTAACGGCGTTTAAAGGGTTTCGTATCTCATGACTCATGTTCGCCAAAAAATCACTTTTTGCTGCGTTGGCACGATCAGCTGCATCTTTGGCGGCGATCAACTGCCCTTCGAGTTTTTTCCTCTTTTCGATATTTCGGCTGACCCCAACAACTTCAACTTCCTGGTCGCGGTTGTATCGAAACTGGGTGGCCACTTCCACCCAAACGAGACTGCCATCCTGATGATATTGTTGTATCTCGTTGAGATAATACTTTTCAGCAGTCGGGTCAGCGAGAAAAATCTCCAAATCCCTTGCAATAGCGTGCTGAACAAGACGCTGGGATTCTTCTGGCATCGTTTGTTCTACGCTCTCCTGCAGCGCCTCCTCGGCAGTAACACCACGCAGACCGAGCACTGATTGACTGATATAAGTAAAGCGTCCCTGCGTCAGATTGAGAACCCAAACCACATCAGAAGTGAATTCCGTCAATAAACGATACCTTTCCTCCCGCTCACGCAAGGTCTTTTCGGCCTCTAAACGGCGGGAGATGTCCACGGCCACACCTAGTACTGCGGGGCGATGAAAGCTAGGGTGGATATAAGGAATTTTTAATGTCTGATACCACCCGACACTGCCATTAAGCAGCCTAATCGGCTCCTCGGGAATCATTAACTGCTCTCCAGTAGCTATCACCTTTTGGTCATCCTGCAAATATTGGGCAACGTCTTCCGGTGCCAAGCCCAATTCACTCATACTTTTACCCACGATATCTTCGGCTTTGAGCCCGAATAGATCCGCGACAGCTTGATTAGCTAAAATGAACTTCCCTTGATCATCCCGGGCAAAAATAAGATTTGGAACAGTATCGATTACCAGCCGCAACTGTTCACTCTGTAGTTTCAACATCTCCCCTAAAGTCTCTAACTCCTTTTGACGACTTGCCATCTTGCGGTTGAAGCGCCGCAAATAGTCCGCCCAGACAAAAATAACACTGATAATGATGACAAGCGCGAGTACAATTAATGTAGCCACTGTATAATCAGTGCGATTCTGCACCTCGATTGCCACATGCCGGTTAACAATCAGTTCTAGCTCTTCTGGGGTAATCGTTGCTATAGCTTTGTTTAATATCTTAATGAGAGGTTGATTATCTTTCCTGACTCCAATACGAAAACTATTCGTGTAATCGTTAAGTTGTCCGGCAATTTTTAAGTTAAAAAGGCCCTGCTTTTTTATCGTGTAAGCGGCCATCGTCAGTGAACGGAGAGTCAGGTCAGCCTCGCGTCGCGAAATCATCTCGAAAACTTCCGCTTCACTTGGCACTATCACGATTTCTAAATTAGTATAATCTCGGCGCAACATTTCCTCGATGCTCGTCCCGGCAGGCAGCACAACAGTTTCATTGCGCAGCCTGGCTAGGTCCCCAATATATTCATGGTCTTCCCGGGTAATAAAAACTGTCGGGTCATTAAAATACGCATCGGTAAAATCGAGCCAAGTTGCGCGCTCCGGAGTCTCGTTTAAAAAACAAAGAATATCTGCCTTGGCAATTTTCACTGTATTAATACTATCTGTCCAGTCCGCAGTGGGCACCAACTCCATTTCGAGATTGGCCCGGGCCGCAATGAGCTCGATTAAATCCGCGGCGATCCCGGTATACTGTCCTGTCTTATCCAGCCTTTCATAGGGATACCAGTCCGGATCGACACACATCTTTATTGGCCCGTGTTCAGCAAGATAGTCCACTTCTTCCCTCGTCAGTTGTACGTGCCCTGACTTGGATTTTTGCAATAGTTTTGCAAATTCCGTGTCTAGAATCGTCTGCCCCGGCCCCGTTGTCGCCGCGAATTGCCGATAAATAATAAATGCCGCTGGCAAAACAAACGCT
>CAZWXO010000092.1:0-239 GCA_964637885.1 uncultured bacterium | reverse complement strand
CCCGGCTTACTCATTATCGATGACATTTTTTCTCCTTCAATAACAAACCACTTTCTACATACCATTCTCTATTTAAATGGCATATTCCTGCTTGACTGTGATCAAACATCAACCAGATTCACTTCGCCAAACCTTATCTAGATTTTTCGATCTGGCACCCCCCGAAATCGCGAGAAAGCCCGACGGCTTCTTATTTTGATTAACATTTAACAATGAATGATTAATAATATTGGTAGCAA
>CAZWXO010000091.1:2637-9752 GCA_964637885.1 uncultured bacterium | reverse complement strand
ACTTCTGGCAGGGGAAGACTTCTACCGCCAGATGGCCGAGGCTGTTAACCCCTATGGGGACGGCACCGCTTCTCGAAGGATAGTGCAGACCTTGCGTTGGCATTTTGGCATCGATAGTGTTGTGCCGGAGGAATGGAAGGTAGGGTAGGATGGACGAGGAGCGCGAAAAAAATGCGATGGAGTCGTTGCCTGGTGTAGCGCCTGAGCTACTAAGGGGCGATGAACAACCGTTAAAGGACGAGCCGCAACCACCTAGTGAGAGTCTGGCCGCGGGACTGGCCAAGGCTAGCCAGCTAGGTGTGGCGATGCTGGCCAATTTGTTGGTGGGCTTTGTCATTGGTACGGCCCTGGACCGTTTTTTCGGGACATCGCCGTGGCTCTTGTTTATTTTCCTCTTGTTGGGCGTTGTCGCCGGCTTTGTCTCGATGTTTAAGATTGCGATGGGGAAATATCGGTGAGGCTGGGGCGAAAAGAAATCGGTCTGCGGGAGAGCGCCGATGCGATGCAAATCGTTTCCGGGCTTTCGATAACGCTGATTGCCTGGTTTTTTGGAGATTTATCTTGGGGAGTCAGCGCTTTTCTGGGAGCATGTGCGGCGATTGCCTATCAATTATATTTAGGACGGATTATGGACAGGGTCGCCAAACTCCCTGGGATGGAAGGGGTGGCGCTGATTCAGCGAGCTTCGATGCTCCGCTGGATTTTTGTTTTTTTGATGGTGGCCCTGGCGATCAGAAGTGATTTTTTTCACATCTGGTGGATGCTGGGGACTTTTTTTTGGGGGCAAGCCTTTTTCTACCTCAGTCTAGCGCTGCGGGACCTGGATTGTTGGTAGACAGTATACTGTTTACAGTGTACAATCGGGGTGATTGTAAAATTTTCTGCTTTAGGTTATTCGCTACTGATAAGGAGGTGTGGATCATGGAAGGTCATCATGGGGAGATTGGCGAGCATTCGCTGGTAATCTTGTTTGGCAACCGGATGCACGCCGATACGCTGATGGCGACGTATTTTGTCATCGCTGTCTTAATTGTCCTGATACTAATTGTCCGTCGCCGAATTACCTTGATTCCAGGTCCGGTCCAGATGGTTGTCGAGGGCATTATCAATCTGTGGGACAAAATCGCCCAGGAAAACATGGGGGCCAAGGGTCGGGAGTATATGCCCCTTATTTTCAGTTTATTTGTCTTTATTTTTGTTTCGAATCAGGTGGGGATGCTGCCTTCGGGGGGAAAACTGATTTCACCGACTTCGGATTTGAATACCAATCTGGCGATGGCTTTGCTGGTAATATTGATTGTGCAGATTGTGACGATTCGGGAAAAAGGCATTAAAGGCTGGATCAAGCACTACTGCTCACCGATGTTTCTATTTTTGCCGATTAATATTATCGAAGAGCTGGCTAAGCCGCTGACGCTTTCGTGTCGTTTATTTGGAAATATTATTGCCGGGGAGATCGTTATTATTATTTTGGGGTTTCTCGCCCCTTATGTTTTCCCGGCTATCTGGATTTTATTTTCGCTTTTTGTCGGCTTATTGCAGGCGTTTATCTTTACGGTGCTAACGATTTCTTATTTAGCCGGGGCAGTATCCGAGGGACATTGAGGATAGACGGAGTTTGAGATTGGGGCGAAGGGATTATGCGAGACCACTGAAAAAATCCGATGTGGCATGTTTAATTGACAATTAACAAGTAATAATTATCGACGCAAAAACATACTTTTTGCTCCAATTTCTATAAAAAATCGAGGAATTATGCTAATAATTCTTACCAAAATTGTTAACTGTTAAATCTTAATTGTTAATCGCCGACTTTTTCAGTGGTCTCGGATTATGCTTAGGTCAATCTTGTCAGTGGCAAAAAATAAAGGATTGTATTTTCAACTAAAGGCGAATGAAAGGGGTAGATATTTCATGGATGTCAATACGCTTAAGGTAGTATCGGTAATTGCGGCGGCAACGATTTTGTGTGTGGCGGCTTTTGTGGCAGCGTGGGCGGATTCCCGGGTGGCGGTCAAGGCTCTCGAAGGGATTGCGCGGCAGCCGGAAGCCAAGGGGGCCTTGCAGTTTAACATGCTGATTGCCATCGGAATGATTGAGGCGATTCCAATTATCGCGGCAGTTATCGGGATTGTATTGATTTTTGCCAATCCGCTGCTGGATTAATTACGGCTCACTCGCCAGTAGAAGAGGGGGTGGCGTCGGTTGGTAGAGCTGGATATGACGATTGTGGCGCAGATGATTAATTTTGCGCTTGCGATGTTTATTATCATCAAATTTGGTTATAAACCGGTCCGAAAAATGATGGACGAGCGGGAGGCCCTGATTAGTAGTCAGCTCGACGCGGCGGCCAAGGCCAAGATCGAGGCGGAGCGGATGCGGCTCGACTACGAGCAGTCGCTGAAGCGGGCTAATCAGGATGCCCAGGACGTCATTGCCCGGGCGAAAAAAACCGCCGAGACGCAAACGGCGGAGCTGCTGGAGCGGGCCAGGGCCGAGAGCGCCAAATTGCTGGATCAGACTCGGGCGACCCTGGCGATGGAGCGGGAAGAGACGTTGCGGGAGATTAAGGCCGAGGTGGCGGATCTCTCGGTACAGGTGGCGGGCAAGATTCTCGGTCAGTCGATGGATGCTTCGATGCATCAGCAACTGGTCGATGAAAGCATTGAGCAGATGGGGAATCTGCCATGCTAAGCACCACCCTGGCGGAGCGCTATGCCAAGGCTTTGTTTGAGATCGGCAGCGAGAAGGGGACCTTGCCTGCCTTGCAGCAGCAGCTGGAGCAGTTTGACCAGCTGACCCGGGAAGTGCCGGAGCTGGGAGAAGTTTATCTGAGCCCAGTCGTGCCTGCTGCCGCCAGGCATCGTATTATTGACAGCATTCTAGAGGGTGTGGGGACGGACGATAATGCCAGAAATTTTTTAAAATTGCTGGCAGACAAGAAGCGGACGGCTTATTTGCCGGCGATTGTCGCCCAGCTGGTCAAGTTAATCGATGAAGCCAATGGCGTCGTGGCGGTGAAGGTGACCTCGGCAGTTCCACTGGATCAGGATAGCCTGGATCGATTACGCCAGCAGATGGAGGCCCATACCGGCAAGCTGGTGCGCCTCGAGCCCCACCTTGATCCAAAGGCGCTGGGGGGGTTGGTGCTTCAGATCGAGCACACAATCATCGACAGTAGCGCCCGTCTTCAGCTAGAAACATTACGTCAGCACCTGCGTTTAAGCGGCAGTGACGTTTTTTCCGATAGCGATGGGATTGAGGTGGAAGGTAGATGAAAACACGGGCTGAAGAAATCAGTGCCATCATCCGCAAGGAAATCGAAGATTATAATATTGAGCTGGAGGCCCATGATGTGGGGACGGTGATGCAAGAGGGGGACGGGATTGCCCGATTGTATGGCCTAACTGGAGCCATGGCTGGCGAGCTGCTGGAGCTACCTCATGGGGTCTACGGGATTGCCCTCAATTTAGAGCAGGACAGTATCGGCTGCGTTTTGCTGGGTAATGACCGTCTGATAAAGGAAGGGGACATTGTTCGGCGGACGGGGAAGGTTGTCGAAGTGCCGGTGGGCGAAAGTATGGTAGGTCGCGTGGTTAACGCTCTCGGACAACCGATTGACGGGAAAGGCCCGATTAAGGCCGAGGCGACGTTGCCGATTGAAACCAAGGCACCAGGGGTTATTCAGCGACAGCCGGTCCACGAACCGTTGCAAACGGGGATCAAGGCGATCGATGCGATGACTCCGGTGGGACGGGGTCAGCGGGAATTGATTATCGGCGACCGGGGAACTGGCAAAACGGCCATCGCCGTCGATACGATTATCAATCAAAAAAATACGGATGTAATTTGCATTTACGTCGCCATCGGCCAGAAGGCTTCGACGGTGGCTGGGGTAGTTAAGGTGTTTGAGGAATGCGGCGTGATGGAGAAGACGATTGTCGTGGTCGCCTCCGCCTCGGAACCGGCACCTTTTCAGTATCTGGCACCTTATGCCGGCTGCGCCATGGGTGAGTATTTTCGCGACAGCGGACGTCATGCCCTGGTGGTCTACGACGATCTCTCGAAGCATGCAGTGGCTTACCGAGCGATGTCTCTTTTGCTCCGGCGCCCGCCGGGACGGGAGGCCTATCCGGGGGATGTTTTTTATCTGCACTCGCGTTTGCTGGAGCGGGCTGCCAAGCTCTCTGAGGAGTTGGGAGGCGGCTCTTTGACGGCTTTGCCGATCATCGAGACCCAGGCCGGCGACGTGTCGGCGTATATACCGACGAATGTCATCTCCATCACCGATGGCCAGATCTATCTGGAAAGTGAGCTGTTCTTTGCGGGGACGCGTCCGGCGATCCATGCCGGCCTTTCGGTTTCCCGGGTGGGTGGTGACGCCCAGCGCAAGGCGATGAAGCAAGTGGCAGGGCGTTTGCGAATGGATGCGGCTCAGTACCGGGACCTGGCGGCTTTTGCGCAATTTGGCGCTGATTTGGATAAGGTGACGCAGCAGCTCCTCAACCGGGGAATGCGGGTTACGGAGGCGCTGAAGCAGCCCCAGTACGACCCTCTGTGCGTTGAGGAGCAGATTATTCAGATTTACGTCGTCACCAGTGGTTTGCTGGACAACGTGCCAGTGACCGAGATCCGGCGCTTTCTCGGCGAGATGTGTCTGCATCTGCGCTCGAATAATCAGGAGCTGCTAGCCAAACTGCGGGACGAGGATGTCAAGATGGATAACGAGTTTATCGGCACTCTAAAACGCGCCGTCGGTGATTTTGCGGCGCTCTTTAGCGCATCCTAAGGACCCGGGGAGGTGAGAGAGATTGGATTCGACGCGGGATATTAAACGCCGAATTGCCAGTGTGCACCAGACGCAAAAGGTGACCAAAGCGATGAAGATGGTGGCGGCAGCTAAACTGCGGCGCAATCAGCAGCGCGTTTTGGCGGCCCGACCCTACATTACTAAAATCGACCAAGTCGTCTACTCGATCTGCAGCTATTATCGGAAGGAGGGTCATCCTCTGCTCCGGGAGTCTGAAGGGGGCAAGCTGGCGATTTTCTTGGTGACGGCCGACCGCGGTTTGTGTGGCGGCTACAATACGAATATTATCAAGACGGCGATGAAGTTCGCCCAGGAAAAGGGTGGCGCCGATTTTTTTACATTAGGGAGAAAAGGCCGGGAGGCGGTTTTGCGGGCGGGCGGCAATATCCTCAAGGGATACATGCTTCGTTTTGATTATCCGAAATACGAGACGGCCCAACGAATCAGCGCTGATTTACAGGAGTGTTTTCTGGAAAAAGGCTACGACGAGGTTTACATCGCCTATCAGCGCTTTGCGTCGGTTATCTCGCAGGTCCCGACGATGTTGCGGATGCTGCCGGTGGACCCGGCGGAGCTGGAGGTCGAGAATCTAGAGCAGGTGGAGTACATTTACGAACCGGATCGGGAGGGGTTTCTCGCTAAACTTTTACCCCGGTATGTGGATAATTATGTCTATGAGATTCTATTAGAGACCAAGGCCAGTGAGTTCGGGGCGAAAATGACAGCCATGACTGCGGCGACGGAAAACGCCGGCGAGATGATCGACGACTTGACTTTGACCTTCAACCAGGCGCGTCAATCAGCGATTACCCGGGAGATTTCCGAAGTTGTCAGCGGCGCTGACGCCCTTAATTAAAGGAGGCTTGCGAGTTTAATGAATGAAGGTACAGTTGTCCAGGTCATTGGACCTGTCATCGATGTCGAGTTTATGCCCGAGCAATTGCCGGCGATTTTAAATGCTGTGATTATTCGGGATGACGAGGCCGGGATTAAGATCGTAGCAGAAATCATGCAGCAGCTGGGGGACAATGTAGTGCGTTGTGTGGCGATGTCCTCGACAGATGGCTTGCGCCGGGGGATTAAGGTTTACGATACCGGTGAGCCGCTCCACGTTCCCGTGGGAAGGGGAACGCTGGGGCGGATGTTCGACGTTTTAGGGGAGCCGATTGACGGCAAAGGTCCGGTGCTGGATGTGCGAGAGGCTCCGATTCATCGGGCTCCGCCTTCTTTTGTCGACCAGATGCCGGCGACCGAGGTGCTGGAAACGGGGATTAAGGTCATCGATCTGCTGGCGCCATATGCCAAGGGCGGCAAAATCGGCCTCTTCGGCGGGGCTGGAGTTGGCAAGACGGTGCTGATTATGGAGCTGATTCGCAATATCGCTACTGAGCATGGTGGTTTTTCCGTTTTTACCGGTGTCGGGGAACGGACCCGGGAAGGCAATCAGCTCTATCTGGAAATGATGGAGAGCGGTGTTATCGATAAAACTGCCTTGGTCTTCGGACAGATGAACGAACCGCCGGGAGCCCGGATGCGGGTGGGAATGACGGGGCTGACAATGGCTGAGTATTTTCGCGATGAGGAGAAGCAGGATGTCTTGCTCTTTATCGATAACATCTTCCGCTTTATTCAGGCTGGCTCCGAAGTGTCGGCTCTTCTTGGGAGGATGCCCTCCGCTGTCGGGTATCAGCCGACGCTGGCGACGGATGTCGGCCTTTTGCAGGAGCGGATTACGTCGACGAAAAACGGTTCGATTACTTCCGTTCAGGCCATTTACGTTCCGGCGGATGATTTGACGGATCCAGCTCCGGCGACTACCTTTGCCCATCTGGATGCGACGACGGTTTTGTCGCGCAAAATAGTGGACAAGGGGATTTATCCGGCGGTTGACCCCCTCGATTCGACTTCGCGCCTCTTGGAGCCGCGGATTTTGGGAGAAGAACATTATCGGACGGCCCGCCATGTCCAGGAGGTTTTGCAGCGCTATCAGGAATTGCAGGACATTATCGCAATTTTGGGGATTGACGAGCTTTCTGAAGACGATAAGGTGATTGTCGCCCGGGCGCGGAAGCTGGAGCGGTTTCTCTCCCAGCCCTTCTTTGTTGCCGAGCAGTTTACAAATATGCCGGGTCGCTACGTCCATCTCAAGGACACGATTCGTGGCTTTCAGGAAATTCTTGCCGGAACTCATGACGAGGTGCCGGAGTCGGCATTTAGCATGGTCGGGACTATCGAGGAGGCGCTGGAACAGGCCGAGCGGATTCAAGGGAGTAAAAACTGATGCATCCGCTGATACATTTAGACG
>CAZWXO010000091.1:0-2627 GCA_964637885.1 uncultured bacterium | reverse complement strand
CCGCCGAGGTGGAGATGGTGGTTTTGCCGGGCACCGAAGGAGAATTCGGGGTCTTGCACGGCCATGCCCCGCTTGTTTCGGAGCTGGAACCAGGAGTGCTGCGGGTCTTTGAAACGGGAGCGGATGGCGTTCGCAAAGAGGTCCACCTCGCTGTCGGTGGTGGCTTTGTCGAGGTGCGGGGCAACTATGTCCATGTCTTTGCTGACAGTGCCGAGTTACCGGATGAAATCGATCTGGAGCGGGCGCAGATGGCGCGCAAGCGGGCTAAGGAGCGTCTCGCCCGGCCCGGGCAATCCCAGGTTGAGGCGATCCGTGCTGAACTGGCTTTGCAGCGGGCGATGGCGCGGATGCGGGTCGGGTCGATGCGCCGACGCTAGGGACGACAGGGGGGCTGATGGAAAAAGCCTATCGGCTTTTTCCATAATAATTCACAATTCACAATTCACAATTGAGGAGGCAAAAATATATTTTTGCTGTAACTATTCAGTCGAGTCATAAAACTGCTCTAAAAAATCTATCTATGAAGCCACTATTTTGAAAAAATATTGACCATTTTTTTGATGAAATGACTCAGATAATTTATCTGAATCAACGCCTTAAATCCTTGTAAACACGTGCATTTCCGGTCTTTTTATGCTATAATAAAGGCAGCTGAAAAGGAAGGAAAGTGGTCAATTTGAGAAGCGATTACACCCCGGAAATGTATGAAAAACTGCTGGACAGAATTGAGATTCTAACTGCAATTGTAGCTGCTCAAGCTGCCACCATCGATAAGCTCAACGAAAAAGTAAAGTCCCTTGAAGAGCGCCTTAACAAAAACAGCAAGAATAGTTCAAAGCCTCCTTCAAGTGATGGTCTGAAGAAACCAGAGACCAAAAGTCTGCGCAAACCTTCCGGTAAAAAACCCGGTGCACAGGATGGGCATGAAGGCAAAGGCTTTAAGGCCACCAAATTGCCTGATCAAATCATTGAGCATAAGCCAGTCCAGTGTGATGGCTGTCAGCTTTCTGGAGAGTGCCGGGAATGTAATGTTTCAAGCTCCAGATACGAAGTTGATATTCAGGTTGACACAAAAGTCATTGCCCACCGTGTCATGTCATATGTCTGCCCTTGCAGGAATAATGAAATTATTGCTGGTGCATTCCCCACGAATATCACAGGTACAATGCAGTATGGTGATAATCTGGAATCATTGGTTATTGCACTAAATACAGCCGGGATGATGGGTATCAACCGCACCCACGATATCTTAAGCGCGGTCTTTGGTATTCCCATCAGCACTGGTACTGTTTATTCGATGGTCAAAGGTTGCGGCTTAAAACTTGCGGATACCGTTGAAAGAATCCGCCAAACAGTTTGCGGTTTAACCAGTGCGCACTTTGATGAAACAGGAATACGTGTCGATAAAAAGTTGCACTGGGTTCACAATGCTTCCAGCCGCTCCTTCACCTATTTGTCAGTCGAAACAAAGCGCGGGACTGACGGCATGGACGCAAGCGGGGTATTGCCAAACTTTAAAGGCGTCGCCATTCATGACTGCTGGATGCCGTATTTTAAGTATAAAGATATCGGACATGCCGTCTGTAACGCCCACCTGTTACGGGAACTGCAGAGCGTTATTGAAAACTATCCGGAGCAGACATGGGCCGACACGATGACAAAACTTTTGCTTCGCATGAAGAAGACGAAGGACCGCTTCCTGGATAAAGGCAAAACCGAATTAAGCGATTATTACCTGAATGGTTTCAGCCTTCTGTATGACCAGATCATCGGTGAGGCTAGAAAGCAGAACCCCATAGGGATGAAGCAAGCTGGTAAACGCGGACGTCAGAAAAAAGGGAAGGCTCTTGCCCTTGCCGAGCGTCTTGCCAAATACAAGACGGAAGTCTGCCTTTTTACAAAAGATTTCAGTATCCCTTTTGATAACAACCAGGCCGAGCGAGATGTCCGCATGATTAAAATCAAGCAAAAGGTTGCAGGTTGCTTCAGGACTAAAGAAGGAGCAGATACCTTTGCAACTATTATGTCCTATATTGGTACGACCAGTAAGCATGGAATCAATGCTTATGCAGCTATTAAAGGCGCTTTGGCTGGACGGTCGGAATCTATGATTTTTGGGTTGGTGACTGAATAGTTACGCCTTTTTTATATCCGTAAAAAGTTTAAGAAGAAGGTAAATAGAAATGGAAAGAAAACTTAAAGTAGTAATCGTTGTTGCACAGTGCAGTAAAACAAAAAATTTATATGGGATGCGCTTTGAAGAGGCATCACCAAATAACTGGCTAGTCAATTGGGCGTTTCCCATTAAACAAAAAACCGCTAAGCATGAAGGATATACCGAGAATAAAATCCGGGGCAGTTTTAATTTTACCGAGGAGTTCCCCGGGTGCCCATATTGTGAAGCCGAAGCAAGTTTTGTATGTGATAATTGCCAGACGATAGCATGCTATGACGGAAAATCCACGGAAGTGACATGCCCGGGTTGTAATAGCAGGGCTAAAATCAGTGGATTAGCCGAGCAAGTAAATTCCAATAGAGATCGATAACACTTAGGGGTGATAGTATGTTCCACGAAAAGATACAAAATTCATTAAAAACAATTATCCAGGAATATGGCACTATCATTT
>CAZWXO010000090.1:0-10000 GCA_964637885.1 uncultured bacterium | reverse complement strand
ATTTCAAGATCGGAGCCGACAAGCTTGTTCTATGTGCGAATGTAAATTTGGAAGAGTTGGAGAAGTACATTATCAATACCCAAAAACCTTCATCCTTATAAGCAGACCCGTGGAGATTATTTAGCAAATAGCTTGCTAAAGAAATTGACAAAATAGCAACAAATATTATAATTGTTATTAGCACTCGCCTGAGGTGAGTGCTAATTTTCCCTTCGGCTTGAATGCACAACGCATCAATAATATCTTAAAAGATGAAAGGAGCAAATAAAAATGGGTAAAAAACAATTTAAAGCTGAATCGAAGCGCTTGTTGGATTTGATGATCAACTCGATTTACACGCACAAAGAGATTTTCTTGCGGGAGCTTATCTCCAACGCCAGCGACGCCATCGACAAAATTTATTACCGGGCCTTGACCGATGACAAGGTCGCTTTTGCCAAAGACACCTACCAGATCCAAATCGAAGTCGATAAAGAGACCCGGGCTTTGACTATCAGAGATACGGGAATCGGAATGACGAAAGAGGAGATGGAGGATAATCTGGGGGTCATTGCTAAGAGTGGCTCGATGGCTTTTAAGCAGGATAATGAAGTCAAGGATGGCTTTGATATCATCGGACAATTTGGGGTTGGTTTTTATTCTTCGTTCATGGTAGCCGCCAAGGTGACGGTTGTCAGTCGCGCTTTGGGAAGTGACGAGGCCTTTAAGTGGGAATCCACTGGAGCTGAAGGCTATACAATTGAGCCGTGGAAAAAAGAGGATGTCGGAACGGAAATTACCTTGACTATCAAGGAGGATACCGACGAGGAAAAATATGATGAATTCCTTGAAGAATACCGTTTGCGGGGGATAGTTAAAAAATATTCTGACTTTATCCGTTATCCGATTCGGATGAAAGTTTCCAGTCGCCGTCTCAAGGAAGGCAGCGAGGAAGAATACGAAGAGGTGAAGGAAGAGCAGACGCTGAACAGCATGGTTCCGATTTGGCGCAAGAATAAGAGTGAATTGACCGACGAGGACTATCAAAATTTCTATTCGGAAAAGCATTATGGATTCGACAAGCCTTTGCGGCATTTACATATCAGCGTTGATGGAGCGGTACGTTATAACTCAATCATGTTTATCCCTTCCAAAACGCCATATGATTTTTATACCAAGGAATATGAGAAGGGGTTGGAGCTTTACGCCAACGGCGTGCTGATTATGCATAAGTGTTCCGATTTACTGCCGGATTACTTCAGTTTCGTGCAGGGGATGGTAGATTCGGAAGATTTATCCCTTAATATTTCTCGGGAAATGTTACAGCACGATCGTCAATTAAAGCTGATCGCCAAAAACATCAGTAGCAAAATCAAAGGTGAGCTACTCAGCTTGCTGAAAAATGACCGGGAAAAATACGATGAGTTTTTCAAGTCCTTTGGTCGTCAGCTCAAATTCGGCATTTACAGTGACTTTGGAGCGAACAAAGAGGTTCTACAGGATTTGCTGCTTTTCTATTCGTCAACGGAGAAAAAGATGGTCAGCCTCGACGAGTATCTAGAGAGAATGCCGGAAGACCAGAAGTATATTTATTACGCCACCGGCAGCTCAGTGGAGCGAATCGAAAAGCTTCCCCAAGCAGAAATGGTTGCAGACAAAGGCTTTGAGATTTTATACTTTACTGACGATGTGGATGAGTTTGCGATTAGGATGTTGATGAACTTTAAAGAAAAAGAGTTTAAATCTATTGCGGGTGGCGATCTGGGGATTGAAGACGCGGCTGCCGATGAAAAAAACGAAACCGACGCCAGCGAAAGCAAGGATTTATTTCAGTTTATGCAGGAAGTTTTGGGGGACAAGGTTAAGGAAGTCCGCGCCTCAAAGCGACTGAAGCAGCATCCGGTATGTCTTTCAGCGGCAGGCGAACTGTCCATTGAAATGGAAAAAATCCTCAATGCGATGCCGATGCAAGAAAATCAGGGGATTAAAGCTGAAAAGGTCTTGGAGATTAATACCGGGCATCCAGTGTATCAAAGCCTCAAACAAGCTTTTGAAACGGACAAGGAAAAGCTGAAGGCCTTTACGGGGTTACTTTACGATCAGGCTTTGCTCATTGAGGGATTGCCAGTCAGCGACCCGGTCGAGTTTTCCAATGCTATCTGCAATCTGATGCAGTAAGCGGCATTTAAAGTTTGATAATAGTGCTGTATGTCGTTTGCGACTTGCAGCACTATTTTTTTGTAGTTTTAAGTTATAGCGTGCTATGTGCCGCCGCATTTTTATACGTTTGGCGGGTCAGGTTGCAATAGGGGTTAATCGGGTAGCCTTGATAAAGGCGGTAAAGGTTAAAAAGTGAAACTGATGTCGAGATCGAGCCTTACTAATCAAGGCTAAAAGCTTGAATTGGAGCACCTCATAAAAATTGAAGCGCCCTATTTGCCCTTGCCGAGCAGGCGATGAAGGAGCCCCTTTTTCTTAACTGGCGAAACTGGTGGCGGTTCAGTAGTTTTTTTACCAGCGAATACCGTATTTTTGCTCCCTGTTCCCGCAGTTACTTTGCGCACGTTCTGGCTGGGTGGAGCGGATGCAGACTTGCCTGTGTAGCTGCTTTGCTCCTTTTGGCTGGGTGCTTTTTTCTCGATTCTGGGAGTGCTCGGCTTTTTGTCCCCGGCATTTCTGTGCGGCTGGGGCTTAGCAGTCGGAGTTTTTTTGGCGCTGACACCCTGGGGAGCCGGTCGCGGCTCAGGGTTTTTGGTCGGATCCCTTAGCTCAACCGCTTTGCTGACCCTGCCTCCGTTTGTTTCTGTGGCATTGCGGGTACGTTGGCGACGCTCATCAGCAGGATGGACGGCCTTGCTCAAAGGAGCTTTTTTAACGGCGACGCGGGGAGGCATCGAATCAAAGTGCTGCATCGCTTTCGACTTCATCCATTTTTCCGCATTGTCCTGAAGTTCGGGGGATTCATTTTCTGCCAGAGGTTCTTCCTCCCGAATCATCGCATTGATGTGCTCTTCAATTTCGTATAAACTCATGATATCTTCGCTGGTGACAAAGGTGATGGCTTTGCCGCCGTTGCCAGCCCGACCTGTTCGGCCGATGCGATGGACGTAATTATCGCGCTCGTTGGGGACATCGTAATTGATAACGAGGGCTAGATCGTCGACGTGGATTCCTCTAGCCGCGACATCGGTGGCTACGAGCAAGTGAAATTTGCCACCCTTGAAGCCATGAATCGTTTTTAAACGTTTTGCTTGAGGGATATCGCCATGCAGGGCACAAGATGCGTAGCCCTTCCGGGACAAAAATTCTTGCAACCGGTCAACTTCATTGCGGGTATTGCAAAAAATCAGGCAGCTGTCCGGTTGCTCCTGACGCAAAAGACGGTTTAGTTGGGTGCGCTTTTCATTGCGCTCGACACGGTAGTAGATTTGTTCGATGGTATCGACAGTTTTGGTGGGGGAGGCGATTTCAATCGTTTCGGGTTGGTTCATGTGCTGCCGGCAGATATGCCGAATCTCTTGTGGTATCGTCGCCGAAAAGAGCAGTGTTATGCGCTTTTTGGGCAAGGTTTTAATGATCCGCGTTACTTGATCGATAAAGCCCATGTCCAGCATCCGGTCAGCTTCATCTAAGACAAGAAACTCCACATTGCTTGTCACCAATGTCCTTTGACGGATGTGATCAAAGACTCGCCCAGGGGTACCAGTGACAATCGAGGCACCTTTTTTTAGGTCTTCGATTTCAAGATTCATATTGTGCTGACCATAAATCGCCGTAGTCTTAAAATCCAAGTGTTTGGCCATTTGTTGAATGTCATGGTCAACTTGTACTGCTAGCTCCCGGGTCGGAGTTAAGATCAAGCCGCGGGGGCCAGGCGCTTTGGGATCGATTGTCTGTAGCATCGGGATGCCAAAGGCTGCCGTCTTGCCACTACCTGTTTTAGCAATGACGATTAAGTCAATTTTTTTCATCACATGGGGGATGACTTTCGATTGCACCGGGGTAGGTTGGGCGAAGCCCATTTCTTCGAGGGCTTGCAGAATCGGTGGCGTTATTTCTAATTCAATAAAACTTTTATTCATAATGTTCATTTCCCTACTTTCACTGTTGAAATTGTACCATGGTTGACGCAAATTAAAAAGCTGAGACATCAGGCCAGGGGAATAAGAAGTCCGGTATTTTATTTGCCGCCAGTCTTGTGTTAGTTTAGCAGAGATGCTACTATCGTAGCAGAGACAGGGGATTGACGAAACCACTGAGAAAGTCCGGGGTGGGTTCTTAATTAACAATTGAGATTTAACAATTAACAGTATTGGTCAGAATTATTGGCATAATTCTTCTATTTTGTAAAGAAATTGGGGCGAAAATTTGTTTTTGCTTCCCAAATTGTGAATTGTGAATTGTTAAAAAAACCTTCAGGTTTTTTCTGTGTTTTCGGATTGAGTCTAGTGCCTCGTAAAAGTAAGAGGCGACTAAAGGAGGGTTCTTTATGGCACTGAGGTTTGTGTTGTTCTTGATTTTTGCTTCGATTGTAGCTATCTTTACAATTCAAAATTCGGCGAGCGTGGCGATTGATTTCATCAAATGGCAGATTTTCGTTCCTCAAGCATTGGTCATTCTCTTGTCTGCTTTGTTAGGAGCGGCGACGGCGTATTTAATGGGTGGGGTCCAATCGATTAAATTGCGCTCACAATTGAAAGAAGCCGCCAAGAAGCGGACCGGACTCGAGGAGGAAAACGCCCGTCTGACGCAGCAGATAGAGGAAGCGATGCCGGAGGAGCCGCCAACGGACGCGGTTGCAACTACCTCGGGCGCTTCTGCTCTCGAAGGTAAAAGTGAAGAGCTGGTTGTGGAATCAGTAGATAAAGAGACCAAGATTGTTGACGGTTGAGATGTCAGGAGCAGAACTTTCTCGACTTGCCTCAGGAGCGATGGCGATCAAACCGTACAGGAAGGAAGGAAACAGCTAATGAAGCGACCTCTAATTTATGCAGTGATAATAGGTGGGTTGGTCTTGGCAGCAGTCGGTGGATATTTCTTGGCGGTGTACTGGCAACAGAGTAGCGCGGCTCCGACAGCCGAGGAGAAAGAAGCAAGTGAAGCCGTGGCTTCGCGTAACGAAGAACTTACCCAGAAAATAACAGTCATTGAAGAGGAAAAAGAAAAACTGGTCCAAGACCTCGAACTGAAATCTACTGAGGTCGCTGAAAATGTGAAACAGATTGCCCGCCTCGAAGAAAAAAACGCCAGCTTCATGAGTGGCTTTCATATTGTGGATTTGGGGATTGCCGATGTGGAAATAATCGCTGAGCGCGTTGCCAGCGGGGGCGCAATCAGCGGACCCTTTGCCGTCAAGGTCTCTGTCAGTAATCTTACGGATGAGACGCTGCAAAACATTAGAGTTTTAGCGACCTTGAATGCGAGCTCACCTGAGTATCCGAAAAGTTTACCGATTGCGAGTCGTAAGCAGCGGGTGATTGCGGAGCTGGCTAGCGATGCCAGCACCTCTGTTGTGCTGATCGGCTTTAACACGTTATTCCCGGAGATACGCCATGACTTGACAGTGGAGGTCTTTTCCAGCCTAGCCGAGGATAATTTAATGGATAATAGCAAGGTAATCCCCTTGCTGGTGGCGCCGCCTTGGGAAGATGAAGAGTGATTGACTAAATTTTCTGCTTCATCAATACCCGGACTTTTTACCCTTCTTCGCGTTTTTGGCGGGCCGTTTTTTTCTGGCGGCGAGGGGTGTTTTCTCTTCTTTAACCGGAGGAGCTTTCTTCTCTAGATTCCTCCGGACTGTTTCCGGACGCAGCAGACATTTGTCGCCAAAGCCGATGAGATCTTCTCGTCCGGCTTTTTTTAATGCTGCGATCACCAACGGGCGATTTTGGGGTTGGTGGTACTGTAGGAGGGCGCGCTGCATCGCTTTTTCCCCTTTGTTACGGGGGACGTGGACTGGTTGCATCGTCCGCGGGTCAAGGCCGGTCCAGTACATGGCTGTCGAGAGCGTGCCAGGGGTAGGATAGAAATCTTGAACTTGTTCGGGATGGTAGTTAATCTGCTTCAGGAACAGAGCCAGCTTAATCGCCGAGGTCAGGGTGGAGCCGGGATGGCTGGACATCAAATAAGGCACGAGGTATTGTTCTTTACCAATTTTTTTATTCATTGCTTCAAAGGCTTCTTTGAAAGCGAGAAATACGGCAGCAGATGGTTTACCCATTAGTCTCAGGACTTCCGCATCGACGTGCTCCGGAGCAACCTTTAATTGACCACTGACGTGATGTTGGCACAATTCTTTTAAGAAGCTTCTGTCCTGATCAGCCATTAAGTAATCGTAGCGAATTCCTGAGCGAATGAATACTTTTTTAACTCCGGGCAATGCACGGAGACGTCGGAGCAGAGTCAGATAATCCTGATGATTGACAATTAGCTGCGAACATGGCGCCGGGCTGAGACACTGCTTGTGGCGGCATGCGCCTGCGGCCAGTTGTTTTTTGCAAGCTGCCAAGCGAAAATTCGCAGTTGGGCCACCAACATCATGGATATAGCCTTTGAAGTCTTCACCTGCGATAATTTTTTCGGCTTCGGCGACCAGGGATTCGTGACTACGGCTTTGGATCAGTCTGCCTTGATGGAAGGATAGAGCGCAGAAAGAACAATTGCCAAAGCACCCCCGGGAGCTGATCAGGGAATTGCTAACTTCGATAATCGCCGGCACTCCCTCCTCCAGATACATGGGGTGAGGTAGGCGCTGATAAGGCAGATCAAAGACAGCGTCGAGCTCGGGCTGGCTGAGAGGTTTGGCGGGAGGGTTTTGAATAACCCATCCTTCCGGATGCTCTTGCCGGAGGCCGCATCCGCTGATTGGGTCTTGTTCGGCGATTTGTAGGGCAAAGGATTGAGCAAAACAGACTTTATCTTTCGCTACTTCCCGAAAGGCAGGAATAGTTAAGTAATCTTCAACCCCGGATAGGTCTCGGCTAAGAAAGGCCGTGCCGCGGATCTTACGCAATGATTCGACGGGAATTTCTTTGTCAAGTAGACGGGCAATCTCGCGAATAGCCCGCTCACCCATTCCATAAACCAGCAAGTCAGCACCACTGTCCGCAAGAATCGACTTTCGGACTTTGTCGTCCCAATAATCATAATGCGCTAAACGTCGCAGACTGGCTTCGATGCCACCGATAATCAGAGGAATGTTGCCGTAGATTTGGCGAATTCGCTGGCAATAGACGATCGTGGCGCGATCCGGCCTAGCGCCCGCTTTGCCTCCGGGGGAATAGTCATCTCGGGTGCGGCGATGCTTGGAGACGCTGTAATGGGCAACCATCGAGTCGAGGTTGCCAGCTGTAACGAGAAATCCTAATCGTGGACGTCCGTAAATGGAGAAACTTTCAGGGACTCGCCAGTCAGGTTGAGCAAGGATGGCGACACGAAACCCAGCTGCTTCGAGGACGCGGCCGATGACGGCTGCTCCGAAGCTAGGGTGGTCGATATAAGCATCGCCACTGACAAGAACAAAATCAACCGAAGCCCAGCCTCGTTTTTGCATGTCATTGGTAGTGGTGACAAGATATTCGTCACTCAAATAGTTTGTCGGCATTTTTTTAATTTCCTTCTTGCATTTTTATATCATTATGGCCTATTCTACACTTGCCGGCTCGTATTGGAAAGCGAATCACTGATGTCAGGAAGTAAGGGGCGCTATGTTTTTCGAAAAAGAAGAAAAATCGGGGGATGCAGGCATCGAAAATATAGATAGTATTTTAATTTCACCGCGTCTGGCCGAGGAGTACGTTCGTAATCGCGGGATGAAACGGGCGGTTACCCCATCATTGCTTGCACTATTGACGGCGTGCTGTATCGTGCCAGCTCCTTTTGTATACTGGCAGCATTTACCCCCAGGCTCGATGCCGACGGTGTCCGTTGCCTTGATCGTGCCTCTGTTCGGGACACTGATTGGGCTTTTTCTCTATGTTTTGTGCGAATTCGGCTATATTTTCCCCTATGCAGGTGGAGTTTACACCTTCGCCCGCCAAGAGACAGGGGTTCTCGGCGGCTACATCGCCGGGATGGCTGCAGCGTCAATCCACGTGTGTCTGGGTGCTTTTGCGCTGCGCACGATGTGGCTTCTCTTGAATCGCGGGCTGGGTGATACTGGCGCTTTTTTAATTCTCGGAACCTTTATCCTTGTTGCCATTGCCTTAGCCGGGAGTCGAACTGATTATTATTTTGTTTTTATATTTGTTATTTTCTGTGGAGCTTTAGCGGCAATTCTGCTTTTTTTTATTGCCGCCAACCATGCCGGGATCCTAACTTTATCACTTTTCCGGGTCAGTGCCGGTTTTCTGAGTCCTCAAGGACTGATGTTGCTCTTTTTCACTTTTTGCGGTGTCGCCGGGCTGGCGTCGGTGGCGGAAGAGCTTGAGATGCGAAATGGCAAGTGGCACCGGTGGGTCCTACCTGTTTTCTGTCTAGCTACGGTAGTTTTTGTATTGCAGATTGTCGTAGTAACGGCACTCGACTCGCCAAAAGCAGGCACAGTCTTTTCCTTGTTTTCATTAATTGATAAGTATTACAGTGATGATATTGTCTTGCAAAAAACTTTTTTTGTATTTGGTTTTTGCGGAATTGTTTTGCCATTTTTAACAGGGCTATACTTAGCTTCGCGTCAGTTTTTTGCCTTTGCCCGCTCGGGTTATATACCTGCATATTTTTGCCATTTATTAACAGGTCGCCAAACACCTTGGCGCAGTTTAATTTTATCGCTGGTCTTAATGCTGGGGCTGGCACGCTGGGGAAGGCCTGGCGATTTGTTGGCAATGGCGGCCTATTCTTTCTGTATGGAAATTGTGTTGGTTTTGTATAGCTGGTGGCGATTACAGGTTCGGGAGCCAGAACTTTTCAGCCGATCTGTCAGGATGTGGCGATGGTTGATTTTTGCGATGCTAATCCTTTCGATGGTTTTTTTCGTTGTTTTATCCATCGGGCAATTTGTGCAAATTTTTATCCCGGTGATTGTTTGGTTTGTGCTTATCATGTATGTTTATTACCGTGGAGGCAACTACATTCGAGATGAAGCTCCGGACGAAGTAGCGGCGCTGCAAAAAGAAAAAGGTCAAAAAGTAGCTCTGCGATAAAAGGTGTCGTGGTTTGGAGGGGTTGGATGGAAAAGGAAGAGCGACTCGAAAGCCAGATTGAGCGAGATATTCGGCATCTGTCTAATTTGGGCTACGCCCAGGAGTTGTACCGCACCATCAGTGGCTTTTCTAATTTTGCCATTACTTTTTCCGTAATTTCGGTGCTAAGTGGCTTGCTTTTTCTGTTCGGCTATGGCCTTTCCTTTATTGGACCTTTTAGCATCTGGACCTGGGTTGTCGTCGGCTTTTTTCAGATATTACTTGCTTTATCACTGGGTGAGATTGCTTCGATTTATCCTTTGACCGGCGGTGTTTATAAATGGACAGGTAAGCTCGCCGGGCAAAAAATGGGCTGGTTTTGTGGCTGGTTTTCTGTGGTTGGCTGGTTGGCCTGCACTGCTGGAATTGAATTTGGGATGGCGATATTCTTAGTTGCTTATCTGGGTTTGCCAGGGGATAACATCTGGATCGTGCTCGGCTGTGCCGCGATCATCGTGCTTTTGCATGGAATGATCAACATCAATGGTATTCGACTGGTGGCTTGGCTTAATGATTTTAGCGTTTTTATTCACATAGTCGGGGTGGTGCTGGTCGTATCTCTTCTCTTCATCTTTGCACGCAACAATAGTATCAGCCATGTTTTGAGTACGGGCGGTCTTAGCCAAGGGACCTTTATGGTAAGTTTTATTCAAGCACTCCTGATGTCAGCTTGGACATTGACTGCCTTTGATGCGGCTGCTAACGTCTCCGAGGAGAGCATTAATCCGTCCAAGGTTGTTCCTTGGGGGATGCTGTCCGCCGTCGTCCTTTCTGTTTTCCTTGGAATTTTGCTGTTGCTTAGCTTATATATTGCCATGCCTCCCGTGGAAGAGACCCTCGCA
>CAZWXO010000089.1:8727-10021 GCA_964637885.1 uncultured bacterium | reverse complement strand
AAATTGTTTTTCCGAAGCCCGACAGTTTTAAGATATTAGCATTTTATGCAAATATCAATACTGTATTGGCTCTGGATTAGTTCAACTAAAATTCAGCAACTACGTAGCTGAATTAAGTTTCTCTCAATGTGAATTGTGAATTGTGCATTGACTCAGAAAGGGTGTCTAGATTGAAAATACTGAAAGACCGCATTATTCGGGACGGGCGTGTTTTGCCGGGAGGAATCATCAAGGTCGATTCTTTTATCAACCATCAGATTGATCCGAATATCGTCGTCGATATTGGTCGGGAGTTTGCCGCCCGTTTTCGCGGTGAGGGGATAACTCGAATCGTGACGATTGAGGCTAGTGGTATCGCGATTGCTTTTATGGCCGGGCTAGAGCTCGGCGTTCCTGTTGTCTTCGCAAAAAAAGGCAACGTGGCCACCCAGGAGCCGGAGCTGTACCACGCCGTTGTCCGCTCCGCTACCCGGGGGATTACCTATCGGATATCCATCGGGAAATCCTATTTGTGGCAGGGAGATCGGGTGCTGATAATCGACGACTTTCTCGCCAGTGGCGAAGCCGCTTTAGGGTTGGCGGATATTGTGGCACAATCCGGAGCGTCCCTTGTTGGGATGGGCTTTGTCATCGAAAAATCTTTTGCCGGGGGTCGGCAGCGCCTAGCTGGCAAAACTCCTCGCATTGAATCTTTGGCGATTATCGAGGAACTGGACGGTGAAAGTATTCGGTTCGCGCAATGACCACTAGTGGGCAAAAACTTTTCAAGGTACCATGGGGATTGCTCTTTGTGCTGAATGCAACGGCTTTCCTGACCGCCTTTGTCGGCAGCTCTGTTAATCTGGCTGTGCCGGATATCGGTCGTCAATTCGGTCATCCTTCTCTGGCTGTGGGATGGGTCGTCAGCAGCTTTATCATCGCTTCTGTCGCTGTCTTGGTCCCGCTAGGAGCTCTATCTGATCGCGGCCCGGGGTGGCGGCGCAAAATTTTTCTGTTTGGTTTGCTGTTATTCACCTTCGCCTCGCTTGCCAGCCCATGGTCGCTGACCTTGGGGACGCTGGTTTTTTTTCGTGGCCTTCAAGGGGTCGCTTCGGGAGCAATTTATGCGACGCAGTTGGCGTTATTGACGGAAAACGTGCCGCCAGCTTTGCGCGGCCGGGCGATCGGGATGAACGTATCGGCTGTATATATTGGACTTTCCGTCGGCCCGGTTGTCGGGGGAATGCTGACGCACGCCTTTGGCTGGCAGGGTGTTTTTTATTTGGCGGCTGGGGTCGGGTTACTGGTCAACCTA
>CAZWXO010000089.1:0-8717 GCA_964637885.1 uncultured bacterium | reverse complement strand
CCCTGCTAAAAAGTGCGAATGAGGAACCGTCAGACGCGGCTAAGCCGTGGCGGCTCGCGGATTCGCTTCTATTTGCCAGCGGTATCAGTTTGGCGATGGTAGGCATTTCTTCCTTAGCCACGTATGCTTTTGCTTGGCTTTTAATCACCGTAGGCGCTCTGATGTTGGTCGTTTTTGTCTTTTTAGAGCTGCGCCGTGAGCATCCGCTAATGAATTTGCGCCTTTTTGCCGATCCTGGCTATGCATTCTCCAATTTAGCGGCGTTAATCAGTTATGCGGCCACCTTTGCCGTGGGCTTTTTGCTGTCGGTCTATTTGCAAGATGTTCGAGGAATGACTGCGGCAGCGGCCGGCAGCATATTATTAGCGCAGCCGGTCATGATGGCGCTGGTCGCCCCCTTTGCGGGTCGTTTTTCGGAAAAAATTCAGCCTCGTTTGCTGGCATCCTGGGGCATCGGGCTGGTGGCAGCGGCTCTTTTTGCTTTGGTTTGGTTGACGGCGACGATTCCGCTGATCTTTGTCGTGCTGGCCTTGATTGTTCTGGGGTTCGGGTTTGGCCTTTTTTCCAGCCCCAATGCTAATGCGGTAATGAGTAGTGTCTCGTTTAAGCTGTATGGTGTTGCTGGATCGACTTTAGCGACAATGCGCGTTCTGGGCAATACCCTTAGCATGTCATTAGTGATGTTTCTGGCAGGCATGATGGGTGCTACTGTTGCCGGAGCTCCGTCACTATCGGTGATGCTTTTTATCCGTGTCTCCTTTGTTGTCTTTGCTGCCTTGTGTTTCGGCGGAGTTTTCCTTTCCCTGAAGCGCGGGCATATCGAATTGAGTTAATCTACTGCATTAATTGCGTCTCAGATTGGATATCTTAAGAGGAATTGGTCTTTCCCCCTAGTTTTTATCCCTGTATCAAGTTTATAATAGGGGGTATTGACGACAAGTTTAATGAAGGAATGATGATTTTGCCGCAAAGGATAACGAAAGAAAACTGCGCCACTGCTCGAGATTTGTTTAAATCAGGTGGTAAGATCGACGTCTGCGTGCTTGGATTAGGATACATCGGACTCCCGACAGCAGCAATCTTGGCGGCTTCAGGCTGTCAGGTTTTAGGTGTGCGGCGCGATGCCAAGATGATTGAGCAGCTTAATCAAGGCGAGACAGGTATTTTTGAGCCGGGACTGGCTGAGATTGTTCGCAATGCCGTGGCAGCGGGACGTCTGAGTGGTAGCAACCGTCCCGGAGAGGCTGACGTGTTTATTATTGCCGTCCCGACGCCTTTCACTGATGGACACCGGCCGGATTTATCCTTTGTCAAAGCCGCGACTGAGGCTATTTCGTCATATTTAAAACCGGGTGACCTTGTTATCCTGGAATCCACCAGCCCTGTACGGACGACAGAGAAGGTGAGAGAGAACCTGCTCAAGCTACGCCCCGACTTGTTTGCGGATGGGGAGGACAGAATTTATATCGCCTATTCTCCAGAGCGGGTCTTGCCTGGACGGATTCTTGAAGAGCTGATTAATAATGATCGCATTATTGGTGGGATTGACGCCGAAGCGGCCGCTCGGGCTGCTGATTTTTACCGCATTTTTGTCCGTGGTAATATTCGTGAAACCAATGCCCGCACTGCTGAACTCTGCAAGCTGGTGGAGAACGCGTTTCGGGATGTCAACATCGCCTTTGCCAATGAAGTCGCCTATGTGGCTGAGGAATACGAAGTCGATCCGTGGCAGCTGATCGAGTACGCTAATCTACATCCGCGAGTCAATATTTTGCAACCCGGCCCTGGTGTCGGAGGGCACTGCATCGCCGTTGACCCTTGGTTTTTGGTGACAGATCTGCCGGACCATACAGAGGTTATGCGGGCGGCTCGTGCTGTCAACGATTCCAGGCCAAATCACGTTGCGATGCAAGTGGCTGACGCCGTTCGCGGGATCGAGAACCCGGTAGTAGCTTGTTTGGGATTAAGTTTCAAGCCTGATATCGACGATTTACGGGAAAGCCCGGCTGTCGAGGTGGCAAAGCGGATAGCGGAAAAGCGCCTGGGGCAAATCTTGTGTGTCGAGCCCTTTGTCCGCACTTTGCCCGAGGAGTTGCTGGAGTATGATCAGATTCAACTGGTTGACGATGCGACAGAGGCCATCCGTCAAAGCGATGTCGTTGTGTTGTTGGTTCATCACACCGCCTTTAAGGCGATTCCCCAGGATCTATTGCAGAACAAAAAAATAATTGATACAAGGGGATTTTTTCGGTCCCAATAAGGGCGAGGTGAGAATTGATGGCTGAAGCTTGGCGGATGTTTTTCTACGGACTGGGTCTATTGTTTATTGTCCTTGTCGTTGGCACCTTGGGTTTTCATTATTTTGAAGGACATACCTTGTTACTGGACTTATATATGACAGTAGTTACCATCTTTACTGTGGGTTTTGGTGATTTCTACCCGGAAACGAATCAGGGCCGGATATTTGCAATATTTATTATCATCATGGGATTTTGTGCGATGACTTACTTTGTGGCATCGGTGGTCGCGCTTTTGAGTGAAGGGCATATCACGAAATTTATGCGGAGGCGCAAGATGGAAGCTAAACTAGCGGAGTTATCTAATCATATAATCGTTTGCGGCTGCGGTCGGGTTGGCCAGCAAGTGGTTAAGGTACTGCGACGTAACCGGGTTAGTGTCGTGGCTATTGATACACAAGCTGCTGAATTGGCCAAAATCAAGCCCTTCGTCAGCCAGGAAATTGTTTTGCCTTGGAGGGTGATGCCACAGAAGACCGCCTGTTGGAATTGGCTGGTATCAAGAGGGCCCGAGGTGTCGTTATCACAATCGCTGATGATGCCTATTCTTTGCTGACTGCCATGACGTGCCATGGCTTAAACCCACAAATCGAGTTGATTGCCCGGGCTGAGCGAGAGGAAAACGAAGCCAAGCTTCTTCGGGCCGGTGTTTCCCAAGTAGTCAGTCCCGCCAAAATAAGTGGCAGTGGGATGGCCTTGGCTATGATCAAACCGGCAAGTGTCCAATACCTTGAACGTTTAAAGCACGGGCAGGGTGTAGACTTTAGTATCGAGGAACTGGCTATTCGGGAAGGATCAGCTCTAGTCGGGCAAAGTATTGCCAAGGCGCGCCTGCGAGATCGTTTCGAGGCACTGATCATGGCCATTCAACGTGGAGGAATTGTTATAGCTAGCCCCTCCTCCCAGGAAATAATCCAGACAGGGGACATATTGATTATTTACGGAAAGAGTAGCCTAATGCCGGAATTAGAGAAAATGGTCCAGTGCGACGTTGAATAGAAAAACCTTGGAGGGATAAACATGCCAATTGCAATGGAATTAAAGAACAAAACTAGGCAGGCTGTGATTCAGGCGATAGCTGCAGCCATGAAATCAGGGGAGTTGTCGCTAGAGAGCATACCGGAAGTCTTGATTGAAAAGCCTCGGGAAAAAAACCACGGCGATTTTGCTACCAATGCGGCGATGGTGCTGGCAAAGCAGGCCAAAATGCCGCCGCGGAAGCTAGCCGAGCTTTTGGTTGCCAAGCTTGAAGGACAGGTTGAACATCTGGAAGGGATTGAGATAGCCGGGCCAGGTTTTATTAATTTTCATTTAAAAAAGACATGGCTGGCCAAGGTCGTTCCAGAGGTCTTAGCCGCCGGGGCAGAGTACGGGACCACCGATGTGGGCCAGGGTACAAAAATACAAGTAGAATTTGTTTCGGCAAATCCTACTGGACCTTTGCATATGGGAAACGCCCGTGGTGCTGGCATCGGAAGCGTTCTGGCGGCGGTTTTGGCCAAGGCCGGCTATACAGTCGAGAAGGAATTCTATATCAACGATGCCGGCAATCAGATCGAGAATTTTGGCAAGTCTCTGGATGCACGTTTTCTAGAGCTGTTGGGGGAAGAAGTTGAATTTCCCGAAGATGGCTATCATGGTTCGGATATTATCGATTTGATGAAAGAATATATCGCGGAAAATGGCGAAGATATTCGCTACGCATCGCCGGAGAAGCGTCGCGAAACTTTTATCGGGTATTCCTTGGGACGCAAATTAGCGGCGATCAAGACTGCCTTGGGTGGCTTTGGTGTCAGTTACGATGTCTGGTTCTCCGAAAGCAGCCTGCATCAGAGTGGCGCTGTTGAAGCCACACTAGCGGAGCTGAAAAAACGTGAGGCTGTTTACGAGAAAGATGGAGCGATTTGGCTCAATTTAGTGAAATACGGCGAGGAAAAAGACGAGGTCTTGGTGCGCTCTAACGGCATCTCGACTTATTTTGCGGCCGATATCGCTTATCACCGCAATAAATTTGAGCGAGGATTTGATACCGTTATCAACATCTGGGGTGCCGATCATCACGGGCATGTCTCGCGGATGAAGGCGGCGATGGCCTCCCTGGGGTACGATTCAGGGCGACTGGAAGTAATCATTATGCAGCTTGTCCGCCTGTACCGCGGGGGAGAGATTGTCCGGATGAGCAAGCGGAGTGGCGAGATGGTGACCTTGAACGACCTTGTCGAAGAGGTTGGCATCGATGCTGCCCGGTATTTCTTTGTTATGCGGTCCTCGGATAGCCATCTTGATTTTGATTTGGATTTGGCCAAGTCAGAATCAAACGACAATCCTGTCTATTACATTCAATACGCCCATGCCCGGATTTCCAGCATTTTCCGCCAACTCGCCGAGCGGAGCATTCCCCTTCCCCTGGACACTGCGGGTGATTTTTCTTTGCTGGTCGAGCCTAGCGAAGCTGAGCTACTAAAGGTACTGGCTGATTTTCCGGGTGAGATAGCTATGGCCGCTCTCGGCCGCGAGCCTCATCGCATTGCGCGCTATGCCCTAGACCTTGCTTCGGCATTTCATTCCTTCTATAACAGCTGTCGCTGCATCGGCGAAGAAGAAAACTTGCAGAATGCCAGGATTCTGTTGACAAAAGCGACGGGGATCACACTTCGGAGTACCTTGGCTATTTTAGGGGTCAAGGCTCCCGAGCAAATGTAGCGTTCGGGTGATTAGTTGGTTTGTGGAAGCCATCGAGATAAATTAATTTGACATAAGCCCGATACAGACCTGTACAGCAGTCGGTACATAGCTGTCTCGGGCTTTCTCGTGGGGGTAGCAGGTATTAAGTCTGGAGGGCTGAGAGGGCGGCCTTATTCAGCAGGGGGAGGTTTTACTTTGGAGCTGACACCTAAACAACTGACAAAGGTGCTTTCCAAGCCCGATGTTTTGGCACTGACCTTTGGGACGATGGTCGGCTGGGGATGGATTATTCTCTCGGCGTCATGGATTACCAAAGCCGGAGTCCTTGGGGCCATCTCGGCTTTTTTGATCTGCGCCTGTCTGTGTATTTTTGTGGGGCTGGCCTTTGCGGAGCTGACAGCCGCTCTTCCTCTGGCTGGCGGCGTAATGGTCTTTACTTACCGGGGACTTGGCTATCCTTTTGCGTGGGTTTCGGCATGGACGATTATTTTTGCTTATGTCGGAGTCGCCGCTTGGGAAGGGATCGCGATTTCAACGGCGATAAGTTATATCCTGCCGATTCCTCAGCTAGGCTATCTGTGGACGATTGCCGGCTACGACGTCTATCTTTCCTGGAGCCTTCCGGGAATGGTGATCGTCTTGGTGATGGTTTTTTTTAATCTGCGGGGAATGAAGCACTCGGTAATTTTTCAAATTGTAACTATCTTCTGCATGGTGATGATCGGACTTTCCTTTCTTTTCGGAGGGGTCGTGCTGGGGGATACGAACAACGTTGTGCCTGTCTGGACCGATTTTAACGGCTGGCTGGCCGTGTTAATGATGACTCCGTCAATGTTTATCGGTTTTGACGTTATCAGTGCCTTTGCCGAAGAGATAAGATTTCCGCTAAAAATGATAGGTAAATTGGTGATTACCTCTATTCTTCTCGTAGTCCTTTGGTACACACTGATGATTATAGCCATCGCCTTGTCCGCTGCGCCGGAGATTCGGGAGCAATCTAACGTCGCTGCCGCAGATCTCATTTCCCACGCTTTCAGTAGTCCTTACGCCGGTAAAATATTAATCCTTGGGGGGCTTTTTGGGATTTTAACAACGTGGAATGGCTTTGTTTTAGCAGCGACCCGAACCATCTTTGCGATGGGTCGGGCTAAATTATTGCCGCCTATTTTTGGTAAACTTCAGAAGAAGCGACAGGTTCCCGTCGTTCCCTTCTTGCTAATCGGTGGAATCAGTTGTCTGGCACCACTGCTGGGGATGAATGCGCTGCAATGGTTTGTCAACGCCAGCTCTTTCGCCACAGTTTTAGCCTATTTCTTTGTTTCTTTTTCTTTTCTTGTGCTCCGAAAGAAGGAGCCGGAGCTGGTTCGGCCCTTTAAGGTTCCGGGCGGGAATTTAGTGGGATATGCAGCGGTCATTGTCTCGCTTTTATTTATCTTTCTTTTTGCGCCGTGGCTGAATGCCGGAATCCAGATGCGTGAAGAATGGCTATTGATCGGCATTTGGGGGATTATGGGAGTGCTCCTAATGACCTATTCACTGCACCTTTATGGGCGGATTGGGCTTTCGGAGCGAGAGCACTTGATTTACACAGAAAAATATGCCCGCACTTTTACAGATAGTGGGGTACAAAAAACCGGGGAATAACGCCAAGTTTTTTGAAATGACCGGGAAAGTTAATCCTAGCCGGGGGTGTTAAGGTTGCTCTTGGCGCTGGGATAGATCGGAAAAATACAGAGGCAGAGAAAGAAAGAAAGAGGAGCCATGCCCCGCATCGCTGTGGGCAAAGACATCGCCTTTGTGCAATGCCATTATCTCCTTGCAAATGGAAAGGCCAAGGCCACTACCGCTCTCGGAAGATGAGCGGTTTTTGCTGCATTTGTAAAAGCGGTCAAAAATAAAGGGCAAATCTTTTTCAGCAATCCCTGTACCACTATCGCTGATTTCCAGCAACAATTGCCAGGGTGAGGCATCTTCTGAAGCTGTTTCGCTTCGAAACGATGAAAAACAAACGCTGATTCTCCCGGGGGCGATGGTGTTCTTGATCGCATTATGAATCAGATTAGCGAAAACTTGGTCCAGGCGGTCAATATCAGCAAGGATCTGCTGATCTTCAACTTCGGCCAGGTCGTCGGGGGTTGTCGTCAGCACAAAGGTGAGTCCGGCCGCCTGGATATCCAGTCGGTATTTCTCGATCTCGCGGATTAATTCTGCGATGGGGTAAAATTTAAGCTGGAGGGAGATTTTGCCGGCCTCGATTTGGGAGAGGTCGAATAAATCTTGGATCAAGCGGTTGAGGCCAATAACTTTGCGCAAAATAAGCTGCAGGTAGTTATCGGTTGCTTCTTGATCGGAGACGACTCGGTCCAGCAGCGCTTGCACATAGCCATGAATCGTGGTAATCGGTGTTCGCAGATCGTGAGAAATGTTGGCCAAGAGGTGGCGACGAGACTCTTCAATTTTAATAATTTTTTCCTCGGCTGCTTTACGTTCGGTGATGTCCCGAATAATTCCTTCGATGAGATCAGGGGTGCCAGTTTCATCAAGCAAGACTGAGTTGCTCTGCTCCAACCAGATTTTTTGACCATCAGGACGTTGATAGCGAAAGGTGATAGCTTCCGCTAGTTTTTCAGGCTGTTGCCAAAAATTAAGGATGCGCTGCTGGTCTTCCACCACGATGTTGCGGAAGAAAATCTCAGGTTCTTGATATAAGGCCTGGGGCTGCAAGCCGGCAATGCTTGCGGAAGCGGGACTGGCATAGATGAAGTGCCCCGGAGATTTGAGGCTGTATTGAAAAATAAAATCCCGGGCATTTTCGGCAAGCAAGCGGAATTTTTTCTCCTGTTCAGCCAAATCAGACTGGACATATTGGAAATAAAGCACGAGTAGGCAGATGTTGATGACCAAGGTCAGCAAAGTCGCGGTAGTATACTCCAGCTGGGCAATGGAGATGTCAGACTTGATAAAAGGGTAGTAGGAGCGATGTAAGCCGTAAAAAAGAATCCCCCAGGCGATGATGTATTTTTCCAGGCTGTCTTTTTCCCAATCGTGGAGCAGGATACTTAGGGCAATCCCAAGGGAGAGCAAGACATTCAGAACACATAAGGGCAAGGTGATTAAAATTAACGATGGGGCGCTGGAAAGCAAGAGCAGGGCCCAGATGATGGCGGTAGAGCAGGCCCATAGCGGGGCGAGGGTTATTTGCTTTTCAAGAAAATTGCATAGCGCGTAGTAGAATAACAAGGTGGCAATTAGGGTAAAAATGAGCTTCCAGGTAATCAAGAAAAGTGGCATCCCGGTGTTGAAGCGATTGATGTCGAATAAAAAACCGATGGCATTGGCCAGACAAGCCAAGCAAAGCATGCCGGCATAATTATGCTTGGAGATGCTAAAGGAGTACAGGTAAAGAAGGCCTAAGGCGATAAAGTTGGCGATGACGACGATCAGGGCTTGGTTTAAGGCGTACATCGAAATGGCTCCATTACTGGCTGTCGCTGCGGCCAAATTTGTACCCGACACCGCGCACAGTTAAGATATATCGTGGATTTTGCGGATTGTTTTCAATTTTTTTACGCAAATTGCTGATGTGGACCATGACAGTGCGGTTGTCGCACTCCAGAGGTTCTTCTTTCCATGCCAGGCGCATAATCTGGTCATGAGTAAAAACCCGGTGGGGGCTTTGTGCTAAAATTGTTAAAATTTCAAATTCTTTGACGGAGAGGGAAACGACTTTTCCAT
>CAZWXO010000088.1:0-10127 GCA_964637885.1 uncultured bacterium | reverse complement strand
CTGCAAATCTGCATCAAACACTGCCAAGCGAATCTTTTCAGCCAGCGCTTGAGCAACCTCTTCCGTTGTATCGGCCAAAATAATCAGAAACTCTTCACCGCCGTAGCGTCCTAAAAAATCTGCCTGTCGTTGCAGGACATTTGCCCCTATTCTGACGATTTCCCGAAGGCATTGGTCTCCCTTCGGATGGCCGTAGGTATCGTTGTATGCCTTGAAAAAATCGATATCAAGCATAATCAAAGCAATAGCAGCGCCTGCTCGCTGCGCATTGTTACGGACAAAAGTGAAGTACTGATTAATCTTGCGGCGATTGGCTATGCCTGTCAATTCATCGACTTCAGCCATACTCCGCAGCTCGACGTTCTGCTCACTTACGATCCGCTGCAGTTTAAACTTTGCTAGCTCGCTGAAAAAATTCATCTGCGAGACTGCCAGAGCAAAAATACTGACCGCGACAATATTGATGATGCTCTCCATATTCAACGAATGACCAAGCCTTGAGTCAAAGATTGCAATAAAAAATATAACAAAACTTGGCGCAACAACGCAAAAAATTTCAAAGAAAGTTAAATACAACAGTGTACTGGTCAAAAGAATATTTATGATAAAGAGAAAAGTGTAGCCTTGGTCCGAATCGTAAGTCACAGTGATTAACATCGAGAACACTAGACTTAGCGACGCCGCCACAAAAAATAGCCAGCGACTGGGTTCTTTAACGGCGTCAGGATTTTTAACTTTGCCGACACAAAGAATAAAAGTCAAACTGGCAATGACCCAGAGAAAACGAAAAATCGACTCAAGAGTGGCAAAATCACCTGCCCCATAAACGTTTGCTCCAAGGAGGATGATTGCAATATTAATTGACGACCCCACCCAGGCAAAAAGCTTTAACCGTCGGATATTTTCAAACATAGCCCAATTCCGGTAGGCCGAAATCTCAAGGGCCGCAATTTGCGCATAAGGATTCAGGACACGCCTTAAAACATTCAAACTGTGCAATCCCCTCCCCGCCACATTAATAAACAAATATTTAGGTTGTTATGACAATGATTTTTGATGCATTTGTCATGCAGTTAATGATACTATTTAAGTGCGAAAATTCCTAAGGAGTGATTCAAATGATTAAATGGCAAGACAAACTCAATACACATGTCGAAAAAATTGACGAGCAACACCGACACTTGATTGAAATTTGCAACGAGGCTTTTGCTTTAACCAATCTTGAAGATGGCGTCGATCACTATGACGAAATCCTCGGCATTCTAAATGAACTTGCGGAGTACACCGAATCTCATTTTCGCTTTGAAGAAGATCTAATGGAAAAAACCAATTATCCAGGCCTTGATCATCACAAAATGGAGCACTATCTATTCATGAAAAAAATCCGCAAGATGGATCTGACTAAAATCGACAACAATCAAGGGCAAGCCCTCCAAGACATCATCAACATGCTAGTCGACTGGGTCAGCAGTCATATCCTCGATACGGACATGCAATACGTGCCCTGCTTCAAAGCAAATGGCCTATAACTAAACTTTGAGCGCCACTAGCCCAGATAAAAGTTTAGGAGAGAAATATGTCGATTTTTCGGGCATGACAATCTCCGGGTCGACGAGTCCTGCGTCAGCCACGGCATAGAGCTCTTCTAAGGAAACCGGATGCAAGGCGACGGCTATATCATATTCCCCGGCGTCGACCCGTTGCTCCATGATTTGTAACTCATTTTGCGACAAATAATCAAAGTGGGCAGCTTCCTTGATCATGCTGTGCTCCAGCCCGAGCAGGGGATACAGCTCCCGCTCTAAAATGCTGCAATCCAGCTTGCCGACCACATCCTCCGGCACTTGCCGGGCCCGCAGAAGGTAGTTGCGCCCGTGATGCCGAATCGTAAAACATTTCTTCGGAGGAGTGACAAAAGCGAGGGTTTCTTCGAGATCTAGTTCGTCTTTTATCTGGCTAAAAGGTTTTTTGCCCGTTATCAAACGGTTGTAGGCAAGTATTCCCGCGTCATCACAGATATAGGCCAGGCAGTGGGAATAGCCACCGAGGAGTGCGGCGTGATAGCGATGGTGCCCGTCAGCAATATAGTAGCAATCGGCGGCGAGCAGTGCTTTGACCTGCTCACCCGCAGCAGACGCAGCGGGAATCCGCCAGACAACTGTCCGGACCTGATGCAAATCGCTGATGCCGACAAAATCCGGCACAATATCGTATTCGACTGGTAAATCTTTGACCAAACGTTCCAGCTCAAGTGACATCGGTTGGCGCCTCAGGAGAAAAATCGGCTCATTGATATAGCCTAGCTCCTGGATTAAATCCAACCAGCCCTGGGCATTGTCATCCAAGACTCTTTCATGACGGATACACAGCTTTTCCGAATAATCCGACACTCCGACAGCTGCAAAAACGCCGTAGCGACGGGAAAACCCGCTTTCTTGCAAAGTAACATAATAGCAAGCCTCTTCGTCAGCTACAAAGATGTTTTTCTCCAACAACTTCGCCATCGCTGCCCTGGGTTGATTCCCCAAGATAACGTGCAACCACGATTCTTCCCGGCCATCTAGCTCGTCCCAAAGCCGGTCGCCTTGGCGAATGACATCGTAAGGGGGTGTCACAACTCTAGCAGCCACTTCTCGCCGCGGGCGAATACCGGCAATCCCTGTTATATCGACCATTCTGTACCTCCAGATATCAGTTTTCTGTAAGATATTTCTGGGGAAAGTATAACAAATATTTTACTAAATACAATGCCGCAGCTGGCGCTGCGGCATTGTGTCCGGTGACAAATTAATTCTATTTCTTGGGGCCGACTTCCTTAGCGTAAGGCCAGGCGACGACGCCGCCATCCAGATAACCTGTCTTGGGAAAGCCCAAGCCATCAAGAACGCGCTGCGCTTCGTAGCCCCGCAGACTAATCTTGCAAAAGCCGAGAATCAACTTATCCTTTGGCAATTCCCCAGCCCTTTCCCGCAATTTCCCTAGGGGTATATGAACAACGTTGGGTAGCGGCAAGCGAACTTCCGCAAACTCCGCAGGAGAACGAACATCCAGCAAGACAAAGTCCTCTCCGGCATCCAGCATCTTCTTGACAAGCACCGGATTGTAGCCCCGCCCGAGGCCATCCAGTTTATTCCGCATAATATCACAGGCAGTAAGCAGGTTATCCATCGCCGGAGAAAAATGCGGGGCATATGCTAAGTCAAGCTCAGCTAGTTCATCAATTCCCATGCCGGCTTTGAGGGCAACGGCCAAGGTGTCGAGACGCTTGGCCACGTCTCCGGCCCCCACAATTTGTGCTCCGAGTAATTTGCCGCTATTTTTATCGGCGACAAGTTTAATCATAATCTGCTCTTTCATCGGCAGATAATGAGCGATGTCCGAACCCGGCGTCAGGATCGAAATAGGCTCAAGACCAGCAGCGACAGCCTTTTCCTCAGACAAGCCTGTAGAGCCGGCGTTGACGCCAAATATTTTTACCACGGCTGTTCCCGTAATTCCACCGAATTTGTCTTCCTTGCCGCAGATATTATTGGCGATAATACGTCCATGAATATTTGCCAGGTCACCAAGGGGAGTATGCCCCCATAGACCACTGACCACATTGACATTGTCGATGCAATCCCCACCAGAGTAAATGTCCGGATCGCTGGTTTGTAATTGCTGATTGACAAAAATCGAACCGTCTTCGTTGATTTTTAGCCCAGCGGCGGCAGCAAGTTTTGAATTTGGCTTGAATCCAAGGGCATTTAAAACCAAATCGGCATCATAGACGCCCTTGTCGGTCTCGACACCGCAAGCGACGCCATTGCCGTCGTCAACAATCCGAATCGGCTTGACGCCGGTAACAACGTTGACGCCCTTTGCCTTTAATTCAGCCATGACCGGGGCTGCCATCTCATAGTCCAACATGCGGGGCAAGGGTCGATCCCGTCGGATCAGTAATGTTACCTCGACACCGCGGGAAGCAAGGGCTTCCGTGGCTTCCATCCCAATGTAGCCCGCCCCGATGATAACCGCCTTTTTGACCTTGCCATCGGCGAGACCCGCCATAATAGCCTTGGTCTCATCCGGGTTCGTCAGCCCCGTGACCCCAACCAGGTCCTCCCCAGGCAAGCCGGCTTTTTGCGGTGTACTGCCGGTTGCCATAACAAGCTTGTCATATTCCAAAATCTTTTCTGCACCTGATGCGAGGTTCTTAACTGTGACTTGCTTCTTTGCGGTGTCGACAGCGATTGCCTCAGTGCCTGACATGATTTGGATATTTTTGACGGCCTTAAAAAAAGCTTCATCGCGGATCACTCCCACCGGGGTCTTGCGCAACTCATCTAAATCACTGACTTCACCCATGATATAGTAGGGCAAACCGCATCCACCATAAGAGAAAAAAAGATCCTTTTCCACAACAACAATCTCCGCCTCCGGGTCTAATCTGCGTACCCGGGATGCGGCCTTTGGCCCGCAAGCAACCCCACCGATAACGACGAGCTTCATTAAAGCCACCTCCATTGTATATATTTATTTATTATAATTTTACAATAAATATCCTAGCAGTGCAAGCCAAACAAATAGCGAGGCTATTGTAATAGTCAACAATTGATCCTGCGGTAATAACTAGAAGTGGTAGTTTATTTTCCACTCAGGGCGTCTATGCATAAACTTTTTCAACCAATCCGCCTCTATTCTTTTATTCTTCGCCATCACTTTGCTTTTTTCCTGCCAATAGAAAAAGGTGATGCCACAAAAAATGCGGCACCACCTTTTAGGTAACTATTTAGCGATTGATAGGTTTATCCACCTTGGATCCCCAGATCCAAAGGAAGACACCGATGACAAAAGATCCAATTGCTGTGTAGGTGATCCAAGTGACCATCATTTCCAACATGTATTCGATGCCATACTCTTCGAGATAATAGTCGTAAGCCCAATCTCCTTCGTACCAAGGCAGGAACATCGCCCCAGCCGCGCCCATGACGCCGAGGAAGAGAAAGATAAAAGCCATCCGTTTTAAATCTCCGACAGCTAGTCCGGTCTTGGGATTAGACGGGAACAGGACCGGATCCTTTTTGCTCAGACCGCCGTAGCGCTTCCGCCAGAAGATGTACAGAAGCGGACCAGACACGATGCCGACCATACCACCGATGAAGTAGTCGGCGCCATTGATGAAGAAGGCGATAAAGGCGATAACAATCGGGACAATACATAAAAATGTCACAAAGCCGTCGCCCCCAGGGATTTTGAATTTCCGCTCGCTATCAGGGATGCGTTTCCGCAGGATGATCGCCGAGATGAAAATCATGACATAAGAAGCCATCAAAAGGAAAACATCGATGACGACGACCACCTCAAAGGCAAACATACATAAGATAAGGTTGGTGATACCGACGGACAAGACCGCGACATAAGGCACACCGTGTTTTTTGTCGCACTTGACAAGAATCGGCGGAGCCAGGTTGTCTTCGGCAAGAGCGAAGAAACCACGGGAACCCGAGGCGATGTAAGTGTTGTAAATCGAGCACTGCGCCAAGACGGCTACGATAATAAACATAAGTCCCCAAGCGGGGCCCATGTATTCCGTGAGCACCGACGAATAACCAATCGAGTCTCCCTCCGTCCCCCAGCTATCCCACTGTCCCACCGAGCCGAGACCGGCGATAGTCGGGAAGATATAGACAGCCATAATCAATGGCACGGTGATTAGGGTAGCTTTAGGAATAACCTGTGGGTTGGTAACCTCACCAGCGACGGTAGACATGGATTCATAACCAGAATACATCCACATCCCGATAGCGATACCCGCACCAATATAGTAAACCCAGTCAATCGCCGCCTCGACAGGCTCCGGAGTAAACGGAACCATCGCACCGCCATTCCAGTTAAGGAAACCGACAACGGACACCATGGCAAAGGCAACGATAACGAGAATCGAGAGAATCGTACTGACAATGCCGACATCCTTGATGCCGCGGATGTTGATATAAGTAAAGATAAAGATAATTGCGGCCTTGACGCCAAATTCTGATAGCGTATCCAAGTGCCATTGAGTGGAGATGTACCCACCGGCTAAGATAACATACAAGGTGTTGTCAATGTAAATGGAAATAGTTCTCCACCAACCGGCCTGAAAGCCCCAGAATTCGCCGAGAGCCTCCTGAACCCACTTGTAATAACCACCTTCCTGGGGCCGGGCAGAACCTAGCTCGGCAGCGACCAGACCAAGGGGGGTGCTCCAGAGAATTGGCAGAACAATTAGCAAGACAATCGTCAGACCGGGACCGGCCTCGGGAATCATTTCCTCAATACCGAAAGCACCTGCTGCGCATAAGCAGAAAATCATAAAGACGACTGTGCTGACACTAAGATCCCTTTTCTTTAGACCTGGATTTTCAATCTTTGCCATCAAAAAACCTCCTCGTATTATTTGTGGATTTCAGCCGTACCCTTTGCTACCGAAACTTCCGGCAGTAAAATGGCACAAAAAATGCCCATCTCTTGTTGCACTGATCCTTGCGATCTGCACCATGTATGAGCAATCCTGTCGGGCTGGTATAAAACTATCCCCTCCCCATCCATTAAATTCTGCACTCCGACTCTCTAGTCGCTATTATATCACGACTCGCGACGCAAACAAAAAAAAGATAGAATTTAGGCCTAAATGCCTAAAAATATCTTAATGCCAATCGCGATCAAAACAATCCCTCCAACGATTTCCGCGCGATTGCCGAGCAGAGCTCCACTCCTGCGGCCAATCCAAACGCCGCCGAAAGAAATACAAAAAGTGGTCAGAGCGATAATCAGGCAAGCGAGAATAATATTGACATCGAGAAAGGCGAAGCTGACACCGATAGCCAAAGCATCGATACTCGTCGCCACCGACAGCATACACAAGGTCGGGAGATGACTGACAGCACATGTTTTGGGTTTTTCAGGCTGGAACGCCCCGTGAATCATCTTGCCGCCGATCAATAGCAAGAGAATTAAAACAACCCAATGATCGTATGCAGAAATTACGTCGCGAAACTGATAGCCACCGAGCCAGCCCAGGAGGGGCATCAAGCCTTGAAAAAATCCAAAAAAACCAGCCACCAAAAAAGCCTGAGACCATTTTAAATGATCTTTACCCATCCCAATGGTAACGGCCACGGCAAAAGCATCCATCGACAGGCCAACGCCTACCATAAAAATTTCCCACCCCGTCATTTGAAGGCATCCCTCCTAAAACTTAAATATTTTTCTGCCGCTATTGCCCTCGGTTTGCGCTCCCCTTGGGCGATAGTAGGCGAAGCAGCAACGGTATATTGTGTACATGGAACTGATTATAACCGTGTGACCAGGAGGTTACAATAAAGATTGATATTTTTGGTTCGATTTTTCCGAATACCTACATTGAAAACGATGCGCTTCACCCATGCTGACGCGCCTCGTCAATGTCGCAGTTCTCCTCGGCGAAAAATCCGCAAGTTTATAATTTATTAAGAATCCGCTAATAGCAGTTTAATTCCTGCATGAGATAATACTAAAGAAATAAGGAGTTGAGCGGATTGCTAGTATTAAAAAATGTGTCAAAAGCATACATCCCAGGTAAAAAAGCAGTGGATATCCAAAGCCTTGAAGTGCCGGCCGGAGCCATTACCGGCTTTCTAGGACCAAACGGAGCCGGCAAAACGACCACAATCAAAATGTTGACAGGTTGTCTACAAGCCGATGCCGGTGAAATCGTCGTAGCCGGACTAAACCTCGCCGAGAATGCTTTAGCCGTGAAAAAGATTACCGGCTATGTCCCGGACAACCCGGAAATATTCCCTCGTTTGACTGTCATTGAATATCTGACATTCATCGCCGACGTCTACCAGATGACCGAGCAGCAGCGCAACTCCGCTATCGAAAGCTTAACCCAGCGCCTCGGCTTACAAGATTCCTTGCGCCAACGCTTGTCAGCCTGTTCCCACGGCACCCGGCAGAAAGTTATTCTAACCGGTGCCATTATGCACAATCCCCAGGTGCTGATTCTCGATGAACCTTTAACAGGCCTCGACCCCCGCGCCGCAAGAGAGCTAAAGCTACTCCTGCAGGAGATGGCATCGGCCGGCAAAACCGTCTTCTTTTCCACCCATGTCCTCGACGTTGCGGAAAAAATCTGTCATCGCGTCGCCGTCATCATTGATGGAGAGATATCCTTTAATGGCAGCATCGGGCAGTTGCGGCAGCACTTTCAAGGCGACGCGTCTTTGGAAAGCATGTTTTTGGAGATGACCGAAAATGATGCGTGAAATATTTTGCTTAATTCCAATCCTGCTCAAAGGCCCCGGGCGATCAATGCAGCTGACAACGATGAAGAAAAAACTATTCGCCATTGCAATCGGCGCGCTGTTTGTTATGTCCCTTGCTCCGATGGTGATCGGCATCGGTGGATTTTACACAGCTCTGTTTATCACCGCCCAAGCGATCGGGGATCCGCGACTGGTAATCGATTTCGCCAGCCTAGGGGCAGTAACGGCTGTTAGTTTTTTTGGGTTTTTCTCTATAATCAGCTTTATGTACCTCGGATCAGACAGTGCTATCCTGATGCCCCTTCCGCTACGCCCTTCATCCGTCGCCATCGCCAGACTGTTGGTGCTGGCGATTTGGGAATACTTATTCATCGGCTTTATCCTCGTCCCCGGTGTGCTCGTGTACGGCTATCTCGGGGGGATGGGTTTTCTATGGTGGATCGAAGCCGCTTTCGTTCTTCTCTTATTTCCCCTCGGACCCATCGCTGCTGTCGGAGTCGCTGTCATTTTACTGATGCGGGTTACGGCGATTTCGGCCTACCGCGACAAACTCAGGATCGCTGGGGGCTCAATTCTCATTTTCTCTGCCATTTTCTTGCAAGTAGTATTTCAAAACGTTGGCAACATTGCCAATGACCCAAACAATCTCCGCGCCCTCTTAAACGGCGGCAGTCTACGGGGCTTCCTGTATCTGCTTTTCCCGACTAGCATCCCGGCTGCCGATGCCCTGGCTTGGGTCGATGGCAACGGCCTCATGGCACTTATTACTTTCACAGCAGTGACTACCGGGTTGCTGTTAGCCTTCGGTTTCATTGCCGAGAAATTATATTACCCGGGCCTGCAATACAACGCTGGCAAAATTCGCCCCCACCAGCAGAAAAAGCAGTCTGCCAATCCCAAAGCCCTTTCTTACAAGCGCTCAGGAATTTTTAGCGCTTGTCTGTGGCGGGAAATGCGCCTGCTATTCCGCAGCCCCATCACCTTCATCAATAACGTTTTAATGAATTTCATCTGGCCATTGTTTATCGTTGTGCCGCTTTTTTTTACGGGAGGCAAAGACCTTTCCCTAAGAGAAATTGTTACCCAGATCCCAACTGAATACCTCGATTTCTTTGCTGTCGCTGTAGCCTTAATGATTATCTTTGCCTCGTCGGCCAACGGGATCGGGGCAACGGCAATTTCCCGGGAAGGCTTTCATGTCAATTATTTAAAGGCCCTACCAATTCCCGCCATGACTTTACTACTTGCCAAACTCACCGCGGGCACTTATCTGGCCCTAATCGCTGGTGCGGCGCTTTTTGTGACCGGAGTAATTATCGGGTTCCCGCTGTCCCATGTCATCCTTGCTCTACCGGCTGGAGTCATGGCTGCGGTTTTACCCCAGCTCATCGGTCTGCTGATCGACCTATCCCGTCCATACCTTAACTGGGACGATGAGGTCAAAGCAGTCAAGCAGAATATGAACGTGATCTATACGATGCTTCTTAGCATCTTGACGGGTCTTGTCGGCGGGCTGATCACCGCCGGGGCCCATTATCTTGGCACCCCGCCTGGGCTAACAATTTTTATCCTCAGCGGCTTTCTGGCAGTGCTGTGCGTTACGCTCCTGCGCCTGCTCCTGCTCAAAGGTCCGGCGATGCTGGAAAGAGTCACGGCCTAAATAATAAACGAAAAAAGCCAGGGCCTCTTGCAAAAGGGTCCCTGGCTTTTATTTACTATATTATTCTACGATTAAGCACAGTCGCATCGTCACACAATCACACCGCAGCACCGCGCGGCACCATCCACCAATCCATTTCAAGAGGATCAGATTTCCTTGAGATAGAATGCATCCAGCCCTACAGAGTGTCCAACCGGCAA
>CAZWXO010000087.1:0-10396 GCA_964637885.1 uncultured bacterium | reverse complement strand
GGAGGCCCCAATCGCCATGTTGATTGCCGCTATCTCGTCTTCAGCTTGCTCGACGATCATCCCCGTCTGGTCAGTGCGCGTCGCCAAAAATGTCATCACCGAAGTGGCTGGCGTCATCGGGTAGGCGCAGTAGAACCCACAACCGGCAGCGACACAGCCAAGAGCTGCCGCTTCGTTACCGTTTAGCAGAGGAATATCGCGGTATTTTTCTTTCACCGGGATTGCCTTCCACTCCTCCAGATGCTGAAAACCAAGCTGATAAGCCGCGATATTAGCTTCGGCATCTCGTCCGGCAAAGGTCTTTGCCAAATACTCAGATGCTAGACTCAGGCCCAGCATCCGGCAAATTACGCCAACCATGACCGTCGGAACCACCTTGCTGTTACCCGCTTTCAGGGCTAACTCCGTTAGCGGCAAGACGAGGTAGCGTTCGTCGACGGGGGCCGCAATATTTTTATCATCGCAAACCAGCCGACCATCCTCTGCCAGCAAGCTATGATGCAGCCTTGCCGAATCAGCATCGAAGGCGGCAATCAAATGCACCTGATCGGAATCGTGGCCGTCGAAATCCTCGTCACCGATTCGCAAAAAAGTAAAGTTGTGCCCGCCCCGTACCCTGGACATATAATCCTTGGTACAGATCAGGCAATGCCCTGGCGCTGCGGCGTACTCCAAAAGTTCTGTCGCCGATTCCACCCCTTGCCCGGCTGCTCCCCCCAATAGAATATTAAGAATCAAATCAGGTCACCGCCTTTAATCGCACCGATTCAGGAATCAATGCCGCCACCGTCGCCGATGCTACTCCGATATTAGAGTCGGCGCAGCCATAATAGACAAGAATTTCATCATCATCTTCCAGCATCTCTTTGTCCCGCACAGGCACTGCACCGCAGGTGAATACTACGTTAGGAACCCAGTCCGTGCCGGAAACGCCAATCTCATACGAGGCTTTTGGCTCCAAGATCGGGTTAGGAGAGCGATAGGTTAGCTTGGCTGGGTCATCCAAAGCACTGATGAAGATCCCCAAGCGGTAGACAAAGCTATAATCGACGCCATGATAAATGTGCAACCAGCCATATTTGGTCTTGATCGGCTGCGCCCCAGCCCCAATCTTGACTGCATCCCACATCATTCCCGACCGGGTTCCCATGACGATATGATGGTTCTCCTTCGGCCACGGCGTCTTGGCGACTTCATCGGCATAGGTCACCCAGATACTGGGATTGACCCGATGGTAGAGGGCCACTTTGCCATTAAAACGTTCCGGAAAGAGCACGGCGTCTTTGTTATTGGTGCCAGGAAAGACGAGGCCATGCCTCTCCCACTTGTCAAAGCGCAAGGCAGCCATGTCCTCAGGAGCAATCGAGGCAATGGCGATTTGTGGCAAAATCCCATCGTAGGCCGTATACAGCATATATATTCGACCTTCAAACTTGACTAGGCGCACATCCTCACAGCCACCTTTTTCGTATTCCATCCCCGGCTCAAATACCGGTTCAGGCAAGCGCTGGTCAATCGTGACGCCGTCCTTGGTTATAGCGAGTCCAACCCGGGAAACGCCATCGTCACCATAGGCGCGGTAGAGAATAAATATTTTTCCATCCAGCCTGATCACACCTGCGTTAAGCACATATTTTGTCTCCCAGGGATGGGTACTGATTGGCGCTAAAATCGGATTGTAGAGCGAGCGCTGCAGCGACCCCGCCGGGTGTTGGTCATTGCCCATTTTTTGGCGGATAACGATCCGTTCCCCGTCACTAGGAGCACCAAGGTATGTTACCGAGAGATCCTCGGACTCCAGGCCATCCCCAATCAGCTCGACAATCCGCTCATTGACTTCCTCGGGACTGACATCCACCTTTTCCGCACAGCGATAAAAGAGCTCGGATGAAAAGGCTCTTCTCTCCACCATCAAAGATAGCGGCGTCGGCATCCCCTTGCCACCTTTAAAACTATAGCTGGCCCAACTCCAGATCGAAGTGGAGATGAACTGTCCATCCGGCAGCGTCATCCCTAAAAAGTAGCCGTCGATAGCCTTCTTGAGAATATCCTTCGTCGAGTTGCGTGATCCTAGCTGCGCCGCGGCCGACAATTGATCGTGAATTTGTTGCAGGGCCTCCTTAAGTAACCTTTGCTGATCGTTCTCGAAAATACTGCGGGCAGAAAAAGTGCTGACCCCCCAGTGCCCCTCGATGGAGTTAAGAACCAGGCGGGGAAACTCCCGGTGCGACTTCGCAAATGTTCGCCAGAAGCCGCCAAACCGCTCCGCGTCGATAATCCGCTTTAAGATAGTTGTGAAAAGGCGTATTTTGGGGAAATCACCACCAGCTCCGTGGCGGATGTTGCCAACGACAATCCGCCCGGTTAGATGATTTAGGCTAGGCGCATCCTTCATCGCTGAGAATTCCGGAAAATCCCTTTGGTCCACTACCAGAGGCCGAATCGGCGCGACTTCAAAGTCCTCCGGTCGCATATTTTTCAGCATATAGTTGTTGTTGCGACTGATATACTTACTCTCTTCAGACCAGACAGAGAGCGCCAATGCGTCGAGAGGCGAGTATTTTCTAAACATGGCATCCATGTCCGCAAACCCCAGAATCGTGATCAGATTGCGGGGTGGATAGTCGCGAAGCATGCGCTCCGCAAACTCCTGTCGCATGGAAAAACTGGATTTTTGCCCCGCCAGCGTGAAAATAGCCGCCGTAAACTGCCGCGCTCCATCGATTTGAAAAATATCCCCAGGCAAAAGAAACGTATCGAGGAATGCTTCGAATTCGACCATCATCCGCCTGACTTCTTCGCCGATTAAAGTAGTTCCAGCGTCAAACCTGATCCCTAGGTGCTCCTGCAAAAACTTCTCAAATTCCTGCTTGGTCTCTTTGAGCAACTTCTCGTAGATGGATGAAACATGGTCGCTGTGGCCGTTGGGGTTTTTAACCATCAAGGGCAGCAAAATCGGCGCTCCCGGGATGTACTCCCAATAGGCCAGCTGCGGCAAATAGGGCTGTTGCGCTTCTTTTCGCGCCTGCCAGGCCTCGATGAAATTCTGTTTGCTGAGGATAAAAGCATCGACCTGGGAATCCAGCCGGTTTCGGGCCATCACAGGGCATATCTCTGCTTGAGCGACAGAGTTGTCGAGACAATCTTCGTGGCGGGCTATCTCCAGATAAAATCCGGCGATCCTTCCGTTATAAAGGGGGACCAGGCCAGCCGCGATATCCTCCCGGGCCTCTTTGGTGCCAAAGCTATAAGCGATCAAACTGTAGTAGACGACCTTGGCCCAGAGAATCTCGGAAAAGGTATAAACGGTTTCCGTGGAATCTGCTGCTTCCCGGATTTGGTCGAGGACATCCTCGGGGAAAATGCGGGCCCAGAGGACCTCGTAATAGCGGGCAAAACCTTTTCCAAACTTGGTCAGGTAGGTCCGGTGCTCGAGATTCATCTCCGTACCAAAGGAATTCTGCCGCATTCCGTACTGCCAGGCCGAACGAATCGCCGCCGGTCGGTCGATCCACTGCGGGCTCGCCTTGCATAGATATTCAAATAAGACGTGAATCGTCTGTTTAACAAGGTAATCCATCCCGACGGGGAGGGAGACCAGCGGCTTGTGTCCCATGTAGACCTCAGCCAGCGAAGCACCGTTGGCCAGGGCCGAGACCAACAAGTGAGCATCGATCCCATATTCATAGACTGGGGAAATCCAGCCTCGGGAGTCGTCCAACAAATCATTCAAGAGATGGTTGGAGATGGCGCCACCGGTGGCCAGGGAACTGCGCATTTCTGTATTAAAGAGGGCGCCCAGCAAGGGATAAACCAGATGATCAGCCAAACTGTTGCCATGCAAGGACAGTGTAAAGCGGGGCACCGCCATATCCGCTTCTTCGCTTACAATCGGCTGATAGAGCAGCTTGATCCATTCGGGACCAATTCCATTGACCACCTCCGATGTATTGGGCGCAAACAAGGCCGGTTCGAGGATGATTAAATCGCTTCCCACAGTCTTGGCGATGTCCAGCAAGCCCCGAAACATCCAGCCACGTTGTTGAACCGTCACATCAGTCCAATGGACGTGCCAATAGTAACCGGCTTCTTCACAGTCGTTACAGATACGCAAAACTTTGTTATCCTTTTCAGCTGCATGGGGAGCTTTTGAGATGCAGACGATCAGACTGCTGGTGTCGGGATAATATAAAGAAAGCCCGCTGCGCACAACTTTCGCCAGCATTTCGGCCTTCTCGACGTCGTCACCCAACAAAGGAATTCCGATGACCAGGTCAATCCGCCCCTGGGCCTGAGCCTCTTCCAATACCGGGGCAACCATTTTTTTATATTCAACTTCACGTTCCGGCATTGTCCCACTTCCTTTTTTTATATAATTTATAGCAAATCGACGTGCCCCTCGGCACGAACCTTTTCTACCAGTTGGCGAATCTGCCCCGCCGCAGCATCAGCCATCACCAGCACAACACCATCGTGACACACTATCGTGATATCCTCTATGCCCAAGGTGGCCACTACTTGATCTCCTGCCACCACATGGCAATTTTGAGTCGCAACTCCAATGTGCTTGCCGCGAAAGCGATTGCCGGCATCATCCTGCCCTGAGGTCCTCTCACGCACCGAGGCCCAGCTACCTAAATCATCCCAGGCGAAATTACCGGGGATGACCACCAAGCGATCAGTCTTTTCCAAGACACCATAGTCGACGGAGACGGAGGGACAGGCGGGGAAGTGCGCTTCCAAGGAGGCCTGATCCCGACCCTTACCCGATTCCATCGCAATTTTATCCAAGACTAACCTAAGATCCGGTTGATGCTCGCTGATCTCCCTTAGCAACCGCCGGCAAGTCCAGGCAAAAATTCCACTATTCCAAAAAAACCCACCCTCATCCAGCATGCTTTGCGCTTTCTGGGTGCTGGGTTTTTCGACAAAGCGATCGACGACCAATCCAGCAGGAAAATCTGGGGCGAATTGAGTCGCCTTGATATAGCCGTATCCCGATTCAGGACGGGTTGGGATGATTCCGATCAGGGCGATATAATCCTTCTCTTCTGCGGCCACCAGTGCCCGCTCCAGGGTGTCGACATAGGCCGCATCCGGCGTCACCGCCTGATCGCTGGGGACGACCACCATCGATGCCTCCGGGTCCTTGGCCGCTATCCGCAAAGCGGCGAGGCCGACGCAGGGCAATGTATTTCTGCCAATCGGCTCTAAAAGCATGTTCTCCCATGGAATGTCTGGTAAAACTTCCGCCAAAGGAGTGGCTAAATGCGTCCCAGCCGCAATAATAATATTCTCGGCGGGCATCAGCTTTAATAGCCGATTGACCGTTTGGCGCAATAATGCCTCCTCCCCTGCCAAAGGGAGAAACTGCTTTGGCTTGGTACTGCGACTCCAGGGCCAGAGCCGTTCGCCTCGGCCCCCTGCCATCACCACTGCATATCTGCCCATGTCTACACCTCCACGATTATTGAAAAGTTGGTGTCGTATCCTAAAAGACCAACCCGGGAAATTCTCCACTCCGGGCAAAACATCCAGACCGTCTCCAGCCTTTTAACTACGCCCATAATCGTCCTCTAGCCTTTCAATATCACCTTCCCCCAGGTAGCTACCTCTTTGCACTTCGATAAAGACGAAAGGCTCCTGCCCTTCATTCATCGCCCGATGTGCCGATTCGACAGGAATATCCACAGCCTGGCCTGGGGAAACATGGATCTTGGCTCCATCCAGGACGACAACTCCTTCCCCAACAACGCCATACCAATGCTCCCCCCGCTGAAAATGTTTTTGGTAACTCAGGCGTTTCCCGGGATTGACTGCAATCCGCTTGACCTTATATCCATCCGCATCTAATAGCACTTCCCAGCTTCCCCAAGGGGTAATTGTAATCTCTGCCATCAAAACTCCTCCTCTCCGCCCTTCAGAATTGAGCGACCTATTGATCTTTTTTCTCGAAAAACCTGTCCTGTAGCTCCCAACGATACAGAGTCAGTAGTGCCTTTAGAAACATAATCGTCGATTCTGCCCCCATATTGTGGTTGACTCCGTTTTCCATCAAAGCATCGGCACAGCCAGCTATCTGAGGGTCGTATAGATTAAGCCCCAACCTATTGCGCCCGATAAACCACTGAAAAGCAGCATATCCGTATTCAATATATTTTTCATCGCCGCTAATAATGTGGGCCTGAAGGCAACACTCGACCATCGCCGCCGCCTCTAACGGCTGCTCATCGTACAGCGGCATTTCTTTGTCACCGCGATGATACCAGCCCCGATTTCCCACAAAACTAAAATAACCTTCCTTGAATTGCAGATCAATCAAGAAATCCAAGGTCTTCCGTCCGACATCAAAGAACTCCTGGCGCCCTGTATGCCTGAAAGCCAGCAACATCGCATGGGGCAAGCGGGCGTTATCGTAGGAGAGGAACGACTCAAACCACTCCCAGTCAGGAGCGGAATTTGTTTGATAAAAGCCGAGCAGTTTTTCTCCTAAATTCTTGATGGCATCCCAAGCCTCGTTGGACTGGGGGAAAGCCCCAAGGTAAGAGTTTAAACCTCTGACCGTGTAAGCCATCGCCCGGGTATACCTTAGGTCCCGATGGCGGTGCAGGCTACGGTCGAATATCTCCCGGGCAAATTCATCTTGCCCGGCACACTGACGCAGGTTGGTGGCGCGGCCAAGGCCCCACATCGCTCGACCAAAGGTGTCTTCACCTCCAGGCTGATCCTCATCGACAAAACGCCGCCCGTATTCCATAAAGTTATTAAACCAGCCGTCTGCCCGCTGGGCGTAAGCAATAAAAGACAAATAATTATTGATCATGGGCATCGAGGATTCGTAGCGGAAGAGGTTGTGGTATTCCGTGCAAACCGCCAGTGCTCGCCCCACATCATCTGTCGAATACCCGTGTCGCCGATCCGGCACGCCGTAGATCGTATGCTGCAAGACGCCGGTTCCGTCAGTAATTGATGAAAGATAGGAAAGATCGACAGGCGGAATCGCGTGAACATAACCCATCCCGCGGAAAGAAGCCTTACGGGTCGCCTCGTCTACCGTATGTTCGTAGAGACTGACATATTCCCGGCCCACCTTGCTCCAGATCATTTGCCGTCCAAGCCCATACGAGAGTTTAGCCACCTGCTCGCGGAAATCGTCGTCGTCGAATAGCCGCAGGATCGATTCCGTAAAACTGACCGGATCACGGAAATTAGCCAGCAGCCCGCGTCCGTTAGACAGGGCCTGGCGGGCGTGGGTAAAGGGAGTCGAAATAATCGGCTTGCCGCGGCCTAGGGCAAAGCTTAGAACGCCGCTGGTAATCTGCTCTTCGCCATTATAGGGAAGAATTACCGCATCCGCTGCCCCTAGGTATTCGCCCAAAGTCTTGTCGTCAATAAATTCATTGACAAAGCGGACGTTATGTTCGATTTTAAGCTCGGCACATAAGTTCTCGAGAAACTCGCGGTATTCTTCGCCCTGCGCCTTGCGAACGACGGGGTGAGTCATTCCCGCCACGATATATAAGGTCTCGGGGTAGCGGGACACAACCGGCGGCAGGGAATACAAAACATTTTCGATTCCCTTGTTACGAGAAATAAAGCCGAAAGTCAGCAAAACCTTTCGTTCCTGCAAGCCTAAGCGATGCTTGTAATAAGCTGGAGCAATAAAGGGTGAATCGTCAACACCGTGATAGATCAGCTTCACTTTTTCGTTCTCGATGCCATAAACGCTTTTCAGGATGTCGATAGCCAGTTCATTCATGACAATCAGGCTTTCTGAAAAAGCCGCCACCTGGGTTAAAACCTTTTTCTGGCCGATCGTCGGATGCTCGAGAACCGTGTGCAAAGTGGATACCACCGGCTTGCGCAAATTACCCAGAAACTCGACGATATAGGAGCCATCCTCCCCACCAAACAAGCCATATTCGAAATGCAGTGAGACCATGTCCACATCCGAGCGGTCGATGTACTCGGCGGCCCGGATATAATCGACCAATCGCTGTTGTGCAATGCGCTTGACAACCCTAGGCGGATAATCGTAGCCCTCCGGAACATCGTCCAGCGCGATATTGATGGCGGAATTGCGCCCGATAACGGATTCGATGCCGTTTCCCAGATCGTGGATGAAAGTTGCAATGCCGCAGCGCCTTGGTAAACTGCTGCCGACAAAGGCAATCCTCAGGCTTTTCTTAGCTTCGGCTAAATGCTTGAGCTGCATTGTCATCCCCCTCTCCTATTGCCTATCCATTAATTGAAATAGTGCAAAATAAAACCCCGTGGATCAGCAAAGACCCTATCGGGGTATGTATTCGACAACGGGATATGTTTTTCCTGCAATAATCACAATTGATTTTAATTTTGGGATTTAATCCCGTTTAAAGCTGCGACCGTCCTTGTACATCCTCTCCCGGGCCATCGTCGCGGTAAATTCATCGAGAAAAACCTTGCCATCGATATGGTCGACGATTTCAGCCACCAGGCCACGGTAATCTTCATAGAGTTTTTCCGGCAGACGGATCATTTGCGTCGAGGCTACCTCCGGGTTTTGAATGTCTTTAATATTATCCGCCAGCAAACGTTTGCGCACATCGCGATTGTCAGCATACCGCACCTTAGTTCGCAAACCGTTAATGTTTTTTTCCGAATAAACGGCGATAATCAGATTCCAGGGAATTAGCTCTGTATTCCCGGGCATTTTGATTGTAATCCCCTGCTCATCCAAAACAATGCTGCGCGTAATCATCCGGAAGAAATAGTAGACTCCGAAAATAAGCAGCATCAGCGCCACGACATAGTAGTTAGAGTCCCGCTCATAGATAATGCCAAAAACTCCCAATACGACGCAAATGCCACCGAGGAGCCCCGGCATCAGGGGCCTGACCTTATATTCCTTATGCATCCGACCATCCTCCTCTACGAAAAATGGAGCAGGAGGATATCTCCTGCTCCATCAACTAACTCCCCGCTTATTCGGCTGTGATGAAGTCGACGAGTTTTTTGCTCTTGTCCCGATTTTTATAAGCTTCTTTGAGTTCCGGGCTCTTGAATTGAATCGTCCAACCGGTAAAGCCGTAGATCGCGGAAATAACCGGGGTAATCAAATTAAGGAAGGCATAAGGTGCGTAAGCAAAAGGATGGACACCTAAAGTCGCCCACATGAAAGCTCCGCAGGTATTCCACGGTACCAATGCCGATGTAACGGTACCGGCATCCTCAAGGCATCGGGAGAGATTCTTCGGCTCAAGGCCGATGCTGTCGAAAGCGGGCTTAAACATCCGCCCAGGAACGACGAGAGACAAGTACTGGTCACCTAAGACAACGTTGCAAATGACGCAGGAGATGAGCACGGAGAAAACCAGCCCACCAATCCCGCGGATTGCTTTAAGTAGAGTTTCGATGACGACTTCCAGGGAGCGGCTGGCTTCCATGGCGCCGCCCAGACAAAGGGCGATGAGCACCAAAGAAATCGACCAGAGCATATTCTGTAAACCACCACGGGAGAGCAAGGAATCGATGACCTCGTTGCCCGTCTCGCTGACGAAGCCGTACTGCGCCGCATCAAAGCAAGCAGCCAGACCAACACCCTGATAGAGAGCGCAAAGTATGCCGAGGACAACCCCGCCAATCAGGCCAGGAATCGCCGGAACGCGGTAGACGACCATCAGGATAACGAGGACAGGCGGCAATAGTAGCAAAATGTTGACTTTGGCGCTCCCGGCTAAGACTTCCATAATTTCTTTAACAGCACCCATGTCGGCTCCGCCCTGAGCCGAGTGAAAGAGGCCGAGAACGAGATACAGCACCAGTGCGATAACCAGCGCCGGACCGGTTGTCAAAGACATATGGCGGATATGGTCGAAGAGATTAGCGCCGGTCATCGCCGGTGCCAGGTTGGTCGTGTCAGACAAAGGCGACATTTTGTCACCGAAATAGGCACCGGAAACGACGGCGCCGGCGGTCATTGCGGCTGGAAAGCCTAGACCGGCTCCGATTCCTAAACAGGCAATTCCCATCGTGCCGGCAGTCGTCCACGAGCTACCTGTTGCCAGGGAAGTGATGGAACAAACGACGGCGACGGCAAAGAGGAAGATTCCTGGGCTAAGGACCATCAGACCATAAAAGATAATCGACTGGACGATACCACCGGCGATCCATGTACCGATGAGGGCACCGATAATCATCAAGATGATGATCGCCTGTAGGCCGGCGGCAACGCAATCCAGCATGATTCGCTCGATTTCTTTCCATTTTGCGCCTAAAATTTTACCGATAATAGCGGCAAAAATAGCTCCGCAAAGCAAGGCAAAATGAACATCCTGGCCCCAGACGGCGATAAATAGATAGATGGCGCCCACCATAAAGGCTAAGGGCAGTAAAGCTATCAGTAAATTGGGTTTAC
>CAZWXO010000086.1:8278-10440 GCA_964637885.1 uncultured bacterium | reverse complement strand
TGCAAATTTATGCACCGCGCCTCTTCTTCGAATTAATTTAAATTATAGGCTACTTCAGGAGTGAATAGCTGCTGTCCATTAACTTTAAAGTTCCCGATAATCTTTTGACCTTCTGCCGAAGTAATAAAATCGATAAAAGCCATCGCGGAGTTGTAATGGGCGTTTTTATGCTTGGCTGGGTTGACCGCGATAACCCCGTAAGGGTTCAAAAGAATTTTGTCGCCTTTGCGCACAACCTTCAGATTTGGCAGCTTGTCCTGGAAAGCAAACCAAGTACCGGAATCAGTCAAAGTGTAGGCGCTTTTTTCATTGGCCATCAAAAGAGTATCTCCCATGCCGATACCGGCGGCAATATACCACTTTTCCTTAGCCGGGGAAAGCTTAGCGGTACTCCATAGCGTTTTTTCCTTGGAGTGGGTCCCTGAATTGTCCCCGCGGGAGATAAATTCAGAACCGGAATCAAAAATAGCCTTCATCGCTGCATTGGCATCGCTAGCTGCCGCTACCTTGGCCGGGTCGTCTTTGGGCCCGACAATAAAGAATTCATTGTACATTACGTCGCGCCGGTTAACTCCGTAGCCATTAGCGACGAAGGAATCCTCCTGAGCGCGGGCATGCACTAATACGACATCCGCATCGCCCATTTGACCTAACCGCAAAGCCTCGCCTGTGCCCACTGAAATAATTTTAACCGAAACGCCATATTTCTTTTCAAAAGCCGGCACGAGCACACCTAAAAGCCCTGTATCATTGGTGCTTGTCGTAGTTGCCAGAATAATTGATTTCTCCAGTTTTTTTGCTACAATAGCGGCACTTTCGACGACACTGCCACCATAAACGAATCCAGTTTTACCCGACGGGGTTTTAACCTTGTAATAAGTGCCACTTTTCCCCAAAACCGTAAGCTTAACTCCCTTTTTGACGACTTCCAACGTCTTGGAGGAGCGGGTTGCTCGTTCCTTGATAGCAGCTTGGGCAATATTGACGGCGCAGGTGCTGTTGGTCTTCAAGGTTACTTGCAAGCCGGTCTTGGGAGCGGCGGCCATCGCTTGCTCCAAAGGAGCGCCACAGCTAAAAATAATGGCAGCTGCCAAGAAAATGTACGCGATCTTTTTTACGATCTTTTTAAGTTGCATTTGTTTACCTCCTGTTAATAAATCATTTCACCTTGAACGAATTCTATCGTCCGTGAATCCTTGGGGTGATGAAAAACATCATTGGTGGGACCCTGCTCGATTATCTCGCCTCCCAAAAGCAAAACCGTCCTAGTCGCGAGGCGCTTGGCCTGAAACATGTTATGGGTCACGAGGACGATTGTCATATTGAATTTCGCTCTTGCCGAAACAATCAGCTCTTCGCAGATAGCCACATTTGATGGGTCCAGATTGGCAGTCGGCTCATCCAGTAAAAACAAATCCGGCTGGGTAATGATGGCCATCGCCATCGCCACCCGCTGCATCTCTCCTCCGGAAAGCGTCCGGGCGCTCTGCTTTTTCTTAGACAAGAGACCGACAAAATCCAAAGCCGCGTCAACCCTGTCACAGATTTCGCCTTTACGCGCTCCCCGAACCAAGAGGCCATAGGCCACGTTATCCGCAACGGATGCATTAAAGACAGCCGGCTTTTGGAACACCGTCGCCATGCGTCGCCGCACTGGAAGCCCTGATTCATCGGGGGATACTATGTCGCCCCGCAAAAATAATTTTCCTTGAGTTGGTCTTTCCAGGCCATTAGTCAGCCGCAGCAAAGTGCTTTTCCCCGCCCCGCTAGGACCGATAATGGCGACGATTTCCTGCTCATCGACGGCAAAGAGAGGTATATCGAGGACCAACTGTCCATTATAAGATTGTTTCAGATCGCGAATCCGCAATACTTCCTTCATCTTTCCGGCACCCCCGCTCCCTGACGAAACCAATCCAAGGCGGCCGTAATCAAAAATGACAGCAAAATCAAGATGAAGCCCAAAGCCAAGGCGATTTCAAACTCCCCCATTCCCTTTTGCAGGGCAATAGCGGTCGTCATCACTCGGGTTTGAAAGCGGATATTGCCCCCCACCATCATCACGGCGCCCACCTCGGCAATCAACCGGCCAAAGCCAGCAATCACCGCTGCCCCAATGGCAAAGCGTGCTTCCCGGATCAGTGTGCGGGAGTATTGCCGGC
>CAZWXO010000086.1:0-8268 GCA_964637885.1 uncultured bacterium | reverse complement strand
ATCGACGCCGGTGATGGCGACAATCGTCAGAGCTGTCACAATCGGAGCTCCCAGCAAGAACTGCGCCAGGAGCATCGCAAAAGGTGTAAAGAGCAAACGCCAAGTACCAAAAATACCCATTTGATTAGAAAGGAGCATGTAGACAACCAGGCCGACGACAACTGGCGGCAGACCCATCAATGTATTACAGATGCTGACAACGAAGCGCTTGCCACGGAACCGGTGCATCGCGATAAGCGTGCCCAGGGGTATTCCGGCCAAGGCGCTGAAGACAGTAGCCAGTCCCGATATCGCCACCGAGCGGAAAATAATTCCGTACAGCTCGCTGTCGAGAGAAATCAGTAATTTTAAGGCCTGCACAAAAGCGTCGAAAAAAAATTGCACTGTATTGAACTCCTTAAATATTTTTTATTGCTTCAATAAATAATTAATTCCCTGCGGCACCGTGTCCTGAGTGGTCGATTCCATCGGTTTCAAAACGCTAAACCCATCGGCCGCGAGAACTGCCGTGGCTTCTTCGCTACGAAGATATTTGATGAACTGATAGGCAGCGACAGGTTGTGCGGCGTTTTTAGGCACTGTTAATCCGTATTGGATCGGGGCGCCTTTAATTTCTTTGCCGTCAACTTGCATCGAAACCTTACTGTAGGTATCGGCCGACCCTTTGGTCGTCAGGTTAATCCCGGAAGGCAACTCAATTACCTTAAAACCATTTTGTAAAGCATTGGAATCGTAGCTGATGACGTAGTCAATCGTACCAGCCTTTAGGGCATCGTAAACGTTGCCGGACTGAACAGCCATGTTTTTCCCGATTTTGGCGTAGAGCCCGGGCTGATTGTAATAGATTTCGGCCAGCTTGACCACCATGTGGGAGCGGTATCCACCCGGATCAGCGGCCGGGTCGGTGGTGCCGATTTTAGCATTGCCAGCTTCAGCTAAAAGTTTATACCAATTGGAGGCATCAATCGTGTCGGCCAACTTGGATTTTTCCGTATACATCAAAACCATCGTATTGCCGACAAAATTCAAATTCCAATCGGCATCTTCAGGGAACATAAAGACCTGCATCGGGATATAATCGGCAGACATGACAATATCGATCGGACGTTTTTGCTCTGAAACCTTCTTGATGCAATCGATAGAGCCGGCGCTTTCCAAATTAAACATGGTACCGGGGTTCTTGGCGGTGTAATTCGCCGTCAATTTTGTTAAAGAATTTTTTAAACTACCGGCGTGGGAGATTGTAATCAAGTTTTCCGGGACTGTTATTTTTGCTGTCTTGCTGGCCACATCAAAGCTGACCAGTCCACCCGCATTGCGGACGACACTGCTGAGAGGCACGTAAACTGCGCCATTTATCTCTTCGGGCAGCGAGTTCAGCAAAATCTGACCACTGTTGGCCGTGGCGCCATAATCCCCCAGCGCCATTTTTAAGGTATACCGGGAATTCTGCAGGGTGATTGTCCCAGTAGCTGAATCAAAGGCGGGAGTAAGCTTCATTAGCCCGGCTGCGTCCTCGAGTGTGACCTTGGTCTGACCATTCTCCAGGACAACCTCACTGGCAAAAGTATGGGGGGCACCGTTAAGAGAAAAACTGACAGGACTAGACGCCAAAGCGGTTGTCACAAAAACCAAAGCAAGCATCTGGGTGATACAAAAAAGTTTAATCAATTGGTGTTTTTTCATAAGGGGCTGCTCCTTTCTCAAACATCATTTTTCAGCAACTAAAAAATGGCATCCGTTTGTAGGATGCCATGCACATAAAACGCACAGCTCTCCTTTCCAAACGGGAGGCAGGCGCATTTCTACACCTGCCCATCGGACATCTCCCATGGGACAACCAGTGCCATTTAGGGTAGATATCTCGGAGAGTAGTCAATTACATAATTTATTCCTGAGCTTTAGTCCGTAATGAACATGACCGAAGTGGCCTTGATCAGGGCTGTCGCAGTGTCGCCGACCTTAATGTCCATTTCTTTGAGAGAATCCATGGTTATGACGCCCGAAACCACAATTCCGTTACCACAATCAATGTCAACCTGAGCGGTCACAACACCTTCCGTCACCTTGATGACTTTACCGGGTAGTTTATTTTTTCCGCTGATTTTCATCTTTTTACCTCCATTTATCCAAAATAATCCACGAATAAACCCCTGCTCACCTCCTTGCTTTAGAAAATACAACCCGCAAAGGAATAAGAGGGGTCAGTTATTACACCCACAAAAACTCCTTTTCAAACGGGAGGCCTGACTGTTTCCGGTCAAACCCAATGGCTGCATACCATAAGCAAAACTCTAAGGAAATGCAGCTCGGAGAAAATTATATGCAATTAAACCTATTGTACCGGAAAACGGCTAAATAATAAAGAGGGAAAGGAGCCGGGACGCAGCAATTAACGAATCGGACGCTGAATCGCTTTGTATTCTAAATACTCCTCCATCCCCCACTTGCCTCCTTCGCGTCCAAGCCCAGACATCTTGAAGCCGCCAAACGGAGCCTCGGCATTGAAAGGGGCCCCGTTAATATTTATCTGACCGGCATTAATCTGTGCGGCTACTTCCATGGCTGAAGCCTCATCGGCTGCCCACACTGCGGCAGCGAGGCCATAAACAGTATCGTTAGCAATGGCAATCGCTTCTGCTACCGTCCTGTAAGGAATGATGGTTAATACCGGGCCAAAAATTTCCTCCTGGGCAACGGTCATCTGTGAACTGACGCCAGTCAAAACCGTCGGCCGCAAATACCAACCGGAATCCTGGCCCGTCGGAGCCTCCGGACCTCCGGTAGCGATACTGGCGCCTTCGGCAAGGCCCTTGGCAAGGAAATCAAGTACCCGCTCCCGATGACTGCGGGAGATAAGAGGCCCGATACCTCTGGCATCGCTTACGGGATCGACCAACTCGACACTGTCTGCTTCAGCAACAGCCATTTCAACGGCTAATTCATACTGATCCGCTGGAACAAGCATGCGCGTCAAAGCGGAACAGGTTTGCCCACTATTAAACGTGCAGCTTTTGACAGTCTGACGCACGGCCGCTGCCAAGTCCGCATCTGGCAAAATCAACGAAGGCGATTTCCCTCCCAGCTCCAGGGAAACGCGTTTGATCTTGTCCGCAGCCAGAGCCATTACCCGTCGCCCGGCGGTAGTTGATCCGGTAAAGGAGACCAAATTGACGAGGGGATGCGTCGCCAGCATTTCACCAACGCTTGTCCCTGCCCCGATAACCAGGTTATAGACACCAGGCGGGATGCCGGCTGCCTCCACCGCTTCTGCCAGCAGCAAGGCGTTAAAAGGTGTCTGGATGCTCGGCTTATGGACGACGGTGCACCCGGCCGCCAGAGCGGGCCCTATCTTGAGGGTAGCCTGGTGAAAGGGAAAATTCCACGGAGTCAGGCAAGCAGCTACCCCGACAGGTTCCTTAGAGATCAAGGAGTGGGCACTCTTTTCGCTAAATTCGTAGTTTTCGGCTAAATTAGCATAAGCCCGCAGAGTCGCGATTGGCCCGGCCACCTGGACAAATTTTGCTAAAAACTTGGGCATCCCGACTTCGTTAGCAATGCAGCTAAGCATCTCATCCTGACGCTTGTCGAGTTCATCAGCCAGCTTACGCATTAAAGTCGCCCGCGCTTTGGGACTCGTACGCGACCATTCCGGGAAAGCGCGAGCCGCCGCCCTGACGGCAGCATCAACCTCAGTTTCACCCGCTACGGCAACTTTAGCAATCACTTTCTCGGTTGAGGGACAAGTTACTTCAGCCCAGCTCAATTTCTCCGGAGTAATCCATGCACCTTCAATGTAGCATCCTTTGATACTTTCTTTCATAATCTCACCTTCGATTTAGAAGTATTTTTTTACCATGATAGTCTGTTCCCGGCCCGGTCCAACCGCGACGATCCCGACTTTGACATCGAGCAGCTCTTCAATGCGGTGGATATAACGAATGGCGTTTTCAGGCAACTCATCAAAGGTAGTGCACCGCGTAATATCCTCGAAAAATCCAGGCAACTCTTCGTAAATAGGTCTGCAATCCGCAGTTATGGACGCGTCTGTCGGCAGTTCCTCATACCTTTCTCCGTTGTAATCATAAGCGACACATATCTTGAGAACGGGAAGTCCGGCAAAAACATCCAGCTTTGTTACGGCCAAGCTGTCGACTCCCGACACGCGGACAGCAAAGCGCCCGATAACGGCATCAAACCAGCCGCAACGCCGGGGGCGTCCAGTCGTCGTTCCAAATTCGTGTCCAGTCAAGCGAATCTGCTCCCCCATCGCATCGAGGAGCTCCGTCGGAAAGATCCCTTCTCCGACCCTGGTGCTGTAGGCTTTGGCCACACCGAGAACACCGCCGATTTTAAGCGGACCAACTCCGGCCCCGGGGCATACCCCTCCGGCAACGGTATTAGACGAGGTGACAAAAGGATAGGTTCCGTGATCGACATCCAACAAAGTTCCTTGCGCCCCTTCAAACAATACGGCCTTCTTTTCATCCAACGCGCGGTTGATCAACAAGGATGTGTCGGTAATCAGATGCTGAAACCGCCGCGCCATCCAGAGATATTCATCGGCGATGAGCTCGGGGTCGAGGGGACTTCCCCCATAAATCTTAGTTATTACCTCGTTATTAGCGATAACGTTTTCCCGAACATGCTCGCGGAAGCTGTCCGGATGAAAAAGCTCCTGCAGACGAATGCCGGCCCGCCCCACTTTATCCCGGTAAGCCGGTCCGATACCCCGGCGGGTCGTACCGATTTTCTGATCGCCACGGCGATCCTCTTCGAGTCCATCGAGCAGGCGATGGTATGGCATGACGAGATGGGCCGCATTGCTGATCCTTAAATTATCAACACTATGACCACTCTCGGCTAAAGTTTCAATCTCTTCTAGCAAGACCTTCGGGTCGATGACCATTCCGTTGCCCATTACACTAATCGTGCCCTGATGCAGAATTCCCGAAGGAATCAAATGCAGTTTATGGGATACACCATCGACAACGACGGTATGCCCGGCGTTGTTACCCCCTTGAAAGCGCACAACCATATCCGCTTCCATCGCCAAGTAGTCTGTCAGTTTACCTTTTCCTTCATCGCCCCACTGCGCTCCAACAATTACTATACTTCTCATCTCCAGAAAACCCCTTTCGGCAGCTCCGCACTCGTCAGCAGTCTGCCTTATATCATTACAATGTGATAGTTTTTATAAAAATTTAAACCGGGTCCATGCTAGTGCCGCCGACTGCCCTATAATCCGATCCGCTGAAAAATAGTATCGACATTTTTTAAATGCAAGGCCGGGTCAAAAAGCTTCTCCAACTCACTCGCCTGGAGATGCTGTCGCACCGCCGGATCCTCGCCAATCATTTCCCTAAAATTCCCGCCTTCGTTCCAGGCCTGCATCGCCGTAACCTGAACCGTGCGATACGCATCTTCCCGGGACATGCCCTTTTCGATTAAAGCCAGTAATACTTGCTGTGAGCAAGTCAGTCCTCCGGTCAAGTCAATGTTGGCCTGCATCCGGTCAGCATTAACTTTAAGGCCTTCCATTACCCAGGCAAACTTCACCAGCATGTAGTCCAGCGCCATGCAGGCGTCGGGGATGATAATCCGCTCCACAGATGAATGGGAGATATCCCGTTCCTGCCACAAAGTTATATTCTCCATCGCCGCCAAAGCGTTAGCGCGTACCAAGCGGGCCAGCCCGCAAATCCGCTCACACACTACGGGATTGCGCTTGTGAGGCATCGCGGAGGAGCCTTTTTGTTTTTCTCCAAAAGGCTCTTCGGCTTCCCGGACTTCGGTGCGCTGCATCCCGCGGATTTCGGTGGCAAACTTCTCCAAAGAGCTGGCAGTGACCGCCAAGGCATTCATAAATTCAGCATGCCGGTCCCGCTGGATAATCTGGGTCGAGACACTGGCTGGTTTGAGTCCCAGCTTGGCACAGACGTATTCTTCAACCTTAGGGCTGATATTGGCAAAAGTGCCCACCGCACCGGAAATCTTGCCGACAGCGATGGTTTCCCGTGCCCGCTCCAGACGTGCGGTATTGCGTCGCATTTCCTCCAGCCACAAAGCCATTTTCAGGCCAAAAGTAATCGGTTCGGCATGCACTCCGTGAGTTCGACCGACCATCGGGGTGTTCTTGTGTTCCTTGGCCATCTTAACCAGGGCTGCCTGGACTCGCTGACAATCGACGAGAAGAATATCCATCGCCTGACACATCAGCACCGATAGCGAAGTATCCAGAACATCCGAAGATGTCATTCCCAAATGAATAAAGCGCGCCGGTTCGCCGACATATTCTTTGACTGACGTAAGGAAGGCGATGACATCGTGCTGTACCTCCGCCTCGATCGCTTCGATACGCTGCACATCAAAATCGGCTTTAGCTTTTATTTCTGCCAAGGCATCTGCCGGGACCAGGCCAAGCTCCGACTGGGCTTCGCTGGCAAGTATTTCGATTTGGAGCCAGGTGCGATATTTGTTCTCTTCTTCCCATATCTTGCCCATCTCCGGGCGGGTATAGCGTGGAATCATCGTTTAGCCCCTTCCATTTTTATTCACAAAACAATATTTAAGCCTGGCCGACGGCGTTCGGCGCTTAAAAAGACCTCTTTGCTTAATTATTGACTTATTTTTTGATAGCTTCCGCGACTGTCCGGGCTACATGAACCCCCGAGGCCGATGCCTGAGCCAGCCCGCGAGTAACCCCAGCCCCGTCACCAATGGCGTAGAGCCCCGGGATCGCTGTCGATAAATCGCTCTCCAGAGCCAACCGCATCGAGTAATACTTGACTTCCACCCCGTATAGCAAGGTGTGATCCGAGCCAACTCCGGGAGCGACACTTTCGAGCGCTTCCAGCATTTCAATAATATCGACGAGATGACGATGAGGCAAGACCAGCGACAAATCCCCAGGGGTAGCGTCCTGTAAAGTTGGACGAACCATGCCCCGCTCGATCCGTTCCACAGTGGAGCGGCGGCCGCGCTTGAGATCACCGAAGCGCTGGACAATAACCCCGTCTCCAAGCATATTCGCCAAGCGGGCGATATATTTACCATAGGCGATTGGCTCCTTAAAGGGCTCGGTAAAACGCTTGCTGACTAGCAAAGCAAAATTAGTGTTTTCCGTTCGCTTTTCTGCAAAGCTATGCCCGTTAACGGTAATTAGGCCGTCGGTATTCTCTAGAACGACCTCCCCATATGGGTTCATGCAAAAGGTGCGAACCATATCATCAAAAGACTTGGAATAGTAAATCAGCTTCGATTCATAAACATGTCGCGTAATATGCTCCATTACGGAAGCAGGGACCTCGACACGGACCCCGATATCCACTTGATTGTTGCTCATGACAAGGTTTAAACGCTGACACTCGCCGGCAAACCACTCCGCACCTTCGCGTCCTGGAGCACAGACAATATGGCGGCCACGATATTGCTGACCGTCGACCATCGTGACACCGACAGCGGCGTCAGCCTCGATATCGATCTTGGCCACAGCCGCTTTGGTATGAATCTCCACCTTGTCATCGAGAAACTCCCGCATTTTCTTAAGTATCTCAAAGTTACGTTCTGTCCCGAGATGGCGAATTATTGCCGGTATCAGCATCAGGTTAGCGATTGCGGCCCGGCGCTCGATTTCGCGGACGGCATCGTTGTATTGCCCAAAGGTCTGCTTGGTCGCACCAAACTCTAAATAAATTTCATCGATATAATTAATGAGCTCCATCAGCTTCTTTTTCCCGACAAACTCACCCAGCCAACCCCCAAACTCTGTGGTGAGAGTCAGCTTGCCATCAGAATAGGCTCCGGCCCCGCCCCAGCCACTCATAATCGAACAAGGCTCACAGTTGATGCATTTGACATGGTTGGTATTGACCGGGCATGCCCTTCCGCTAATATCGCGGCCTTTTTCCAGCATCAATATTTCGGTACCTGGGGCAATCCGCAATAACTCCAGGGCGGTAAATATCCCTGAAGGACCTGTTCCAACAATGATTACATCGTAAGTTTTAGACATAATTTCCCTCCGTTTCCCTGACAAGCAAAAAACCCCCGCCGCGGGGGTTAACGCCATTATCGGCCAAACTGTGGAATTTTGCCCTTGCCTCAAGAAAGCTGGGCATAAGTTTCCCAAGCACCATTATATTGGTGGCGTCTGAACTTGTCAATTCATTACAGCCAGGCATACTGCATACACTATCCCATGCCTTCCTAACCTGAGCAAACATTCCGCAACTACTGGAAAAAAATCGGCAATTAACAATTAAGATT
>CAZWXO010000085.1:1151-10499 GCA_964637885.1 uncultured bacterium | reverse complement strand
ACATGGGCGCGACATGGGGACGGTTCTCTTGTCGCATTTTTTGTTGCGTTGTTGCCCTATTTCTGCTGTCCTCCAGCCCTACTTTTTCAACTGACGACTGATGCGGTCTTTTTGAAGTCCGGTTACCTCGGCCAGCTTGCGCAACGAGAGGTGCGTCCGGTTGTGTAATTCCTGCAGAAGACTGGCTGGGATGTTGAAGGTCAGAGCGTCACTTTCGACCTGATATTCTAAAAGGAGCTCTTGAAAAACCTTCTGCCCCAGCTGCACAGCCTCTTCCTCCGTCATCGAGGGAATTTCACTGACGTCGAGAAATGCATCCGGCACTCTCTCGTCGCCTTTTTCCGCCATAAAAAGTTTGTACTGATGTGCTGCGGTACGAAAATTCTGCCCATAATAGTCGATAATCGGCGAGGACTCCACTAGGCTTGCGTATGGAGCGTCTGTTCGCTGATAATTGTGATAGCTGCTCCAAGGGTAGTCCGAGGCGTCGTCCACCATGCCGGCCTGGACGGGATTGAGGTGAATGTAGCGGGAAAGGCCTAATAGGTAGGACTCTTGGTCGATCACTTCGCTCTTGTAGCGATCTTGGAAGAGGTGGCCGACGCGCTTATATTTTTTATTGAAGTAGGAGACATAGCTGACGGTGATGCGCTTCATGGAGGTGGAGATATCTTCACTGCCTTCGTTTAGCAACAGGTGAAGATGATTGTCCATCAGACAGTAAGCGTGGAGATGAAATCTTGGCTGAGGATCATCGACCGCCGGATCGTGCTGGCCGTGATGCCCCCTGCGGTCTGGTCTGGCTGCATGGGCTGGGGCTAGGGCTAGGGCTAGGGAGCTGGAACGGGGGTTGGTGCTGATGTTGCTGGTGGCACTAGAGTTGGCGTAGGCGTTAACGTCGGCGTTGAGATGGGCGCTAGCGTGGGCCGGCCCTTTTAATTCAGACTTTTTAATCAAGGGTATCCGGACTGTTTCCAAGACATTCATAAATTTGGCCTTGTCGGAGTCGTCATGAAAGATAACCTTGCGTTCGTTGCCGCGAAGCATGATATGATAAAATCCGGTTTCACTTTTGCGGCGGCTGATTCGTGCCATGTGTATCACCTCTGGGCTATTGTAACATGCGGGGGCGAAAAGTGCGACAGAAGAACCGTCCCCGTGTTCAACTCAAATCAACTATCTTTGCAGGGTTACGGTGCGTGTGGCGGCGTGCCACTGCACGGCGATACCGAGGAAGCGCCCCAAATGACTGGCGGGAACGAAAATCCGGCCGCGGCGAATGAGAATTGGAACGTCTAATTCCTGGATTTCGCCATCTAGTGTCATTAGACCATGATGGGGATATATGCCGACCTGGCCGCTAGCGCCATCTAGCAAGACCCCTCGAGTCGCCGGTTCCCAACTTAGGTTAAGCCGGAAAATGTTGGCGAGGGTGCGAAGAGCCACCATCGTTCGGCCTTGATACAGGAAAGGTGGCTCATCCCACGGTATTTCTGTTCTCACTCCGTCAATATCGAGGAAGAAAAAAGGCGAGGAAAAGTCCAGCGTAACACGAATTGGCAGTGATATTTCCCCTGCCCCCGCCACAGGTGGGATTGCCAGCGCCTCTGGCACGACAACTAAATCGTCGACCGGGACCAGTGGCACAACCGGGCCCTCCGGGCCCGGCGCATCAGAGCCTGGGAACTACCCGAAGAAGCAGGTGCGCTACGAACGGTGATGATGGCCCCGGCCGTAACCGTGCCCCCCTCTGCTGTCGCAATAATCTGGGCGCGGCCGGGAGTGAGCGCCGTCACCAAGGCCCCTCCAGTCGTAGCCACCACGCTGGCCACGGCGGGATTGTCTGAAAGATAAACAATGGTGGGGTCAGTGGCGTCGGTGGGCGTTACTTCAGCTACCAACGTGCAAACATTTCCTACCCGCATCGTGGGTGCGGTGGGGATCAAAGTAAGACTATTTACTGGCCGATAGGGCTCGCTGAAGGAGAAAACCACAGGATTAGTTGTCGCATGCCCCCAACTTTGCACCATCACGGAATAGTCACCGGCTGAATTAAAGTTGGAGGCCCCGATGCGAAGCGCCCCAGAGGAAACAACGATTCCGCTCGTACCAAAACCACTTTGATCAACGCAAGTGCCAGCAATATTCACCTGGGCCAAATTGTTCTCCCAATCGACGTTTGCAGAATAGATTAAATGGGCGTGAGCTCCTAAAAGAATCGCCCCGGAAGAAGCCGTTAAAGCTGGTGAAGACAAACTTTGTTGAGGGGTAGCGGTATTATAGGGGCAAGGAGTATTACTGCCACCGCCCCCGTTGGAAAAATCGGTGCTGTTATTCCCTCGATAGTAGCCATTGCCGCGACTCCGAAAATTGTCCCAAGGGTCGGCCCCGTCGTTTTGGCGCCGCGTCAGAGCTTTGCCCGAGGCGGCACTGCCTGCCGGAGAAACTAGATACTCCCCGTCTGCTGGAGCGCCATAACCAACAAAATCGATGATGGTCGGCGCATTTTTATCGAGAATGACTGTGCCATTTGAGGTTAAAGCAATGCGCCCGGCGTTCGGCACCATGGCTATCTCGTCAGCTTTATCTGACGATGGCAAGGATAAACCACCGTTTCCATTTACTTTCAAAGAAATCAGATAGTAGCCATGTGCTGGGATCGTTCCCGTTAGCTCCACCTGATGAATATACACTCCGGTCGCTCCCGCTATTTGCAAAAAGAGTCCGTCCAGTGTCTGAGCTTCCCAGCGCGGATTGTAAAGCTGAATGTAGCCATTTTTATATTTTGTGAGTCCAGCAAGAGGGCTAATCCCAGAATAAACCTCTGCAATGACGATATGATCCGCAATTGTTCCCCCGGCGGCCTCCACTTTAGGCGACCAAAAACTAATCTGCGCGACCACAAAAATGGCTAGGGTTGCCCCTGCCGCCGCTCGTGCCAATTTCCTCATTAAGCCACAACTCCTTGCTGATATCATTGGTTTCTTGGGCGGCAACCGACGTTACGGGCAACTAATTTCCCGCTCTCGCGCCAAAATATTTTCTTTTTTTAGGTGCATAAAAAGGAATGGTAACAAAGAATGATAGATTTAGCAAGGAATTAAGCTAAAGGCGCGACATGGGCGCGACATGGGGACGCGACATGGGGACGGTTCTCTTGTCGCACTTTTTACTCGTGTTTGCTGCCCGGTTAGGCGACAACGGGATACTTTCTCCAATAAAAAAACTCCTCGCAGTTTTATCTTTCTGAAGAGCTTTGTTTATTTTGGTTTATTACGTTGTTGATCGCACTAAAGGTGCTAGCCTGATGGAATGTTCTTTTCGATAATTTCCCCTACTGCCAGAAATGTTCCTTCGACATTTCCAACTTTGTAGGTTAAGCTGTCTATCTCGGCCCGGTTGACGGAGTTGGCATGCTCGATAGCCTTGACTACGCTAAATATCTCGTTTTGCCTGGAATCCATAGTGCTTAGACGATCATCCATTGCGTTGAACTTCTCGTCCATAGAATCCAAGCGAGCGCCCACAGCGTCGAATTTTTCATCTATGACATCCAACCGGGTGCCCACATTGTTTAATTTATCTATTACGACTCCAAACATCTGTTTCGTCTCTTGATCCATGTCGTTTCACCTCAGCGTCAATATAACATTCTCGAATGCAATTAGCAATGCGCATCAGCTAGGGAGTTTGCCTGCGGTGGATTTTGCGTTACAATGACGACAGGATTTAAGTGTCGCTGCGTGGCGATACTTTGTGGCGAGAGGGGGCGATGTCGATGCGATCGACAACGACATCCATCGGGGCAAGCGGGCCAAGCGGAGCAAACCAAACAAGCTGTTGGAACAGTTTAGGCGTGTCAGGCGGACCTAACAAGGCAATCGGGCCAAGGGAAGCATCAGGCAGGCCAAGCAAGCCAAGCGAGTCGATGCCTGGGCCGGGGATGCCTGCTTTCTGGCTGCGGTGGTGGACGGCCGGCCGGACTCTATGCCTCGGCGCTGCCCTGACTGCGCTGCTACTGAGTGGCTGGATGATGGGTGCAGCCGAAGCTGGTGTGGTGACGGTGGACGGCAAAACACTGGATGCTACCACGGTCAATCTGGATGGCCGTGTGCTGGTTCCCCTGCGCAGCATCTTTGAGGCACTAGGGGCGGAAGTGAAGTACGACGGGACGACCAAGGAGATTCGGGCGACCCGGGGAAGCAATGTCGTTGTGCTGACGGTGGGCAGCCTGGCGGTGACGGTGGACGGGGTGCCACTTCTGATCGATGTGCCGGCCACTGTCCTCGAGGGCAGGGTCTATGTGCCGGTGCGCTTTGTCGGGACGGCCTTGGGAGGAACGGTGAAGTATTACGCTGAGCAGGACTTAGTAGAAGTCAAGACCGAGGCACCGACGCCGACGGTGATCCAGCCGACTCCGGCCGAGGAGGAAAATCTATCTCTGGCGGCAGGGAATCCAACGCAGATGACGGCCGAAGAGTTTGCCATGGCCCTCGAGGTGATTGAGCTGGTGAATAAGGCCCGGGAAAAGGAAGGCTTGCGGCCCCTCGAATACGCCAATGTGGCTTTGTTTGACGCGGCCTTGGTTCGGGCCAAGGAGCTGCCAGGCAGCTTTAGCCATACTCGCCCCGACGGGAGTGCTTTTAACACCATTTTCCCAGACATCAAGTACGAGATTACAGGGGAAAACCTGGCCCGCTATTACAGCAGCGCCAGCAGCGTCTTTGACGGCTGGATGCAATCGCCGGGACACCGGGGAGCGATTCTCGATCGGCGCTTTAAGTCCATCGGTGTGGCAGCGTACCGTTTCGGCGGGACTTTTTACTGGGTGCAATTTTTCATCGGGTAAGAATGCGACGCGGGGACGGTTCTTCTGTCGCACTTCGCTGCAAAAGTGCGACAGAAGAACCGTCCCCGTGTCGCACCACGCCCTGCCTGGTCCCGTCCAGCCTTGTCAAACCTGGCGATTGGTGGGATACTTATAGCGGTTATTTAAGTTAAATGAGCAACAGATTTTTCCCGTGGCGACGGCTGGCTAAAAGTTCCTTCAGGTCGATTGATCGTGGCCTGGCGAGGAGGCAATGTGAAAACACACAGCCAAGAAGCAAAAATCCAAATTATTCGCTACCGCTACCGCTTGAGCCGGGGTGAGCGGCTCTTTATTGCCGCCGCTTGCCTAGCCGCTTTGATTTTTATTGGATACCACTGTTTCGCCGAGGTGCGCCACATCCAGCAGACTGACGAATCCGCCTTTATCCTCCGCGTTAATTTACTAGATGAGTTTATCAACGCCCGCCGGAGCTTTGTCGACAGCATGGCCCGCCTCACCCAGCAAAACATGGAGGCGCCCTACGACCCGACCCTTGCCCAACGCATTGTCGATCATCCGGAATACGGCATTTACTCGATTGGCGACCCCCTCGCCGCTGGCAAGCTGGTGCGGGAGCACTTAGGGACCCTGACTGGCGTCGGAAGCAAAGAAGAGCTGGATCGATCGATATTAAAAGAAATGCAGGCCGTCCTGAAGCTGGACCCTTTGCTCAAAGCGCAGCTAAGCAACGACCGTGAGCTTATCTGGGCCTACTATACTTCGGCGCGGGAGTTTATTTACCTCACCCCGGCAGTTCCAGTGAGCGACTACCATTTTTCCACGGATGAGTATCGGCGGGAATTTTGGTATCAGGCGGTCCCCCCGGCCAACTCGTATCTACGGACAATCGTCACCTCGCTGTATCTTGATGCTGTCGGCAAGGGTGAGATGATCAGCATTTCCAAGCCCGTCCTCGTCGACGATCAGATTGCCGGGGTTGTCAGCGCCGACATCGGCATCGACACCCTGCGCGAAATACTGCTCATCGGCAACAGCGCCGGACATACGATTATCCTCGATAGCCAGCGCCAGCTGATTGCCAGCAATGAGCCAAGCAGCGAGGCCCACCTTGCCAAAGTCAATCTCCCTGCGATTACAGGCAAACCTAGATTTTTCTTGGACGGCTGGTGGATGAAAAAATCCATCGCCGATGGCCGGGTCTATGTCCTGCACCACCAGGAGCTAGACAAGACAATCTGGCAAGGGATCAGAGCCAACCTCCACCTACCCTTCATCGCCTTCCTGCTGGTTGCCATGACCTATCTGCTCCTGAAGCTCCGCCGGGCCTTGCGCCTAGTCACGGACGCAATGCGAACAGACCCTTTGACAGGGCTCCTGAACCGCCGGGGCTTTTTTGAAGATGTCGATCAAATGATGGGATTGTGTAAGCGCCAGGGACTTGAGCTGTCCGTAATGATGCTGGACATCAATCACTTTAAGGCGGTCAACGATCGCTTTGGCCACGCCGAGGGCGACAAGGTCCTGGTTGACCTGGCCCAGCTGCTCCGGGCCAATCTACGGGAAATGGACAGCCTGTGCCGCTGGGGAGGCGAGGAATTCGCTGTTTTTATGCCCAGTACCGGTTGCCGAGTTGCCTTTGAAATCGCCGAGCGCATCCGCCTGCGGGCTGAGGAAGAGCTGCGCCGTCCCGACGGGGCACCCATTACGGTCAGCATTGGCGTCACCGAAGCCAGCTGCAGCGACACGATCGATATCGCTGTCGAAGCAGCCGACAGTCGGATGTACGCTGCAAAAAAGGCCGGCCGGAACAAAGTCATCTACTGCGACCAATTGTAAAACCGATTCCACTGCAATGAATGAAGACAAGGATGAATTTTTCCACAGAGCCACTGAGTTCACAGAGGGGAATGACTTTATATCATACGAAACCTTTCATAGCAAGGCTTTGTCAAGATATACCCTCGCTTTACTCTGTGCCTCTGCGTCTCTCTGTGAGAAATAAAGTTCCCCTCCCTGCCGCCATTTGCCACAGCCAATTAAGCACTACTCCTCACGCTAGAGAGCATAACTCTAATAGCCGCTTACTCACCGTTTTCGGATCTACCACCTGTTTAAAGGCTGTTGTTTCCGCGCTCTGCATCATCGCCACACTAGCCGCCCTTTCGTCTGCAACGCTTGCCCAATCCAACAACAACACCCACTGGCCGTTTTCCTCCCCCCCCCACTTCGATCCCATAAAAGCCCTCCTTTTGCTGATAAAAAGCTTTTAGCACGTGGATCCCTCGGAGCACATCTTCTGCCCCAATGCCTTCCGGCGCTGCAAATTCGACGATCTCTTTGATTTTTGTATTGGCCATCTTGCCCACCTCCTTATTTTCTAAGGCAAGAATACCCTAAACCCAGGCTACTGGATTGGACGAATTGGACATCATTCAAAGTCTAAATGGGATTTTAAGGCTGGTCGTTCCTCATGAAATTTTCCAGGCGAGATCCCTGTATATTTTTTAAACTCGCGGATTAAATGCGATTGATCGTAAAAAGTGTCGGCGAATTCCATATCCAGGCTTGGTCCCTCAGACCGGAGCATCGCCCGGCTTGCATCCTGAAACCGAGTCAGCTGACAGAATTCCTTGGGGGGAATCCCGATGTAGTGATTGAAAAGACGCTGATAATACTTGACCTGCGCTGGGGCGTCTCTCGTGTAGGCCAAGTTGTTTTCCTGATAGCGCTCTAGGAAGACAGCTATGTCGCCCAATGCCTGTTTTTCTTCAATCGACAGTCCGGCAGCTGCCGTCAGAATGTCACGAAGTTCTGTTAGTTTAACTAGGGTTGGGCAAGTATTTTTAACGACTTGCTCCGCCAGCCCAACCCAGGCAGCCGAGATCTCAGCAAGCGACGTGATCTGGTGCCTAAATCGACTCATCTTGCCCCCGGCAAAATGCTGAAACCCCCAAGGGGTAAAAGTGATTCCGATGGTAACCCCCTCTGGAATCCTCTGCAGGCCGACCGCTCGGCGACGCAAGCCGTGAAAATGGCTGCCCTGAAATTTTTGCACGGTCTCACCGACCTGATAGAAAAATTGACCCTCGTCACACAGCAGCAAATCAACATGGTCCATCGGCAGTAACAATTTCTCGATTGCTATCGGCCGAGGATTTTCAATGTGCCATAAATGCCGTATCAAAGGCCGTAGTGGCTCTGAAAGCTCATTGTAAAAGTGCATCACCAATTCCATCACTTACCCCCCCGTCAAAAAAATCCCATTGCCTGCCATGCCAGAGCTGACTGCATCTAATATACTACATCCCCGCCTCAAGCCTCGCAATAGGATTATGTGGGGGCAAATTCGCCGTTGCAATTAACTTATTTAATATTTTAATTAATTATATTAATTTTTTTATTGACATATTTGATTTAGTGTTTTATTATTACAAACACAAGGAGGGATTCGATGATCAATGTACTAACTAAATGCCCTGTGTGCGGTGGCAAACTAAAAGCTGTCAAGCTCAACTGCCAGGACTGCGGAACGACGATCGAGAACACTTTTGATTTTCCGCCACTTTTGAGCCTGAGCCGGGAACAGCTGGATTTTGCCCAGGTGTTTATCAAGTGCCGGGGCAATATTAAGGACGTGGAAAAGGAGCTAGGGATATCTTACCCCACCGTGCGGGCGAAGCTGGATCAGGTGATCGAGGCGCTTGAGGGGGTCGCTCCCAAACCCAAGCCAGTCGAGGTCAAAACTGAAAAGCAAAGGGAAGTCCTCGATGCCCTGGAGCGGGGGGACATCACCCCGGAGGAAGCTCTGGAGTTTTTAAAAACAAAGTAGATTATCTAATCAAACTATTTATTGGAGGAAAGAAAAATGTCAGAGGAGAAACAAAGAATCTTAAAAATGCTGGAGGATGGCAAGTTGACGGCCGACCAAGCCATGGCCCTTTTGGAGAGCATCGGGCCCGACCCGAAGTCCACCAGCAGCGAAAAGTCTGTCGACGGCGGCAGAGAGATGGACGACATCACCAAGGACGACAATGCGGCGATGGCCAACCCCTTCCCCGGCGAGCGCCTGCTGCTAATCCGCGTTTTGTCGGCTGACGGGGACAAAGTAAGGGTGAATCTGCCCCTAAACTTGGTCAAGGGAATCATCAAGGCCACCGGGAAAATGCCTTACATCAACTCCGAAATGGAAGGTATCGACATCAACGAGATGATGGACACAGTGGTGGCAGCTATCGACCAGGACATCACCGGCCGTTTTGTCGACGTGGAAACAGTCCAGGGCGACAAAGTCGTCATTGAAATCGTGTAGGAGATGAAGCGATGTTGATCTGCATTAAAGGGGGCGAAAAGGAGCCGATGTGGCGCATCCCCCTGCCCTTCTTCTTTTTCTGCAACCTGCTGGTGAAAGAAAAATTCGCCTGCAAGCTCCTCCTCTGGACCACCGAAAGAGACGGAGCCGAGCAGGACGAGGAAATGGTTGCCTTGAAAAACTTTATCCGCGGCATCGATTATCCGGT
>CAZWXO010000085.1:0-1141 GCA_964637885.1 uncultured bacterium | reverse complement strand
GCTGCGGCAAACCCTGCAAGGGCTGAAAAATTAGCGGGGCCTCAAGCTGGTGGACATCGAATCCGCCAAAGGGGAAATTGTCCGGATTGTCATTTGAGTGCGACATGGGGAATTCTTTAGCAATGCACAATTCACAATTCACAATGCACAATTAAGATTTTAGGGACGGAGATTCCTTTCAATTAACAATTAAGGGTTAACGATTAACAATAGTGGAGAGAATTATTGGCATAATTCCTCGATTTTTTAAAGAAATTATAGCAAAAACTTGTTTTTGCATCCATCATTGTGAATTGTGAATTGTGCATTGCCCGCCCTCCCTTCCTCTTCTTAGCGGTAGAGGGTGATTTCAAACAGGTCATCGTTAGGGTCCTATGGAGCAGGCATATAGACCTGCAGGGTGGAGCCATTGTCATAAAGAACGCCCTGGGCGAGAAAGATTTCCCCTCCCCCGGTGCGGGCTTCGCCTTGCAAGCTGCCGTCCCCTAGGAGAGAGAGGTTGAAGCTAAGGTTATAACCCTGATAAACAAACTTGACTTGGCCACCCTCGACCCAGATTTCCAAATACTCTTCACCGCCGAGTGGCTCCGAATCGACGGTGCTGATCGTCCAGACACCTGCAAAGTCGTCGATGGTTAACTTTTTAGAAGGGTCGGCAGGTGAGGCGACAACAGTACCGCTACTTTGCCCGTCGGGGACGGCGACGCTGGAGCTGTTGTTTTGCGGCGTGCCGCTGGTGACCTTGCCTCTACCAAAGGGCAAAAAGACGAGGACGACGGCCAGAACAAGAACAAAAAGTCCACCTACCACACCCAAAACAATGGCCAACGTGTGATTTTTTTTCACGGGCGGCGGGTAGCTGTAGGGCTGCGTCGGCTGGGGAGGATAGCCGCTGGTGGGTGACACCGGTAATGTTTCCCCGATTGGGGTCCCGCAAGCGATGCAAAACCGCTCGCCCCCCTCCAATGGTGCGCCACAAACATCACAAAAACGCTTATTGTTATCCATTTTATTACCTCCACGCCGCGCCGGCGACTAAGATCGCGACGAACTTGAACCGACCGGCTTTTTTCTTACAATAGTTAAGTGTACCCAAATGTCTATCCCCGAAATCAGTGGAACAGTCGACGATGGACAATTA
>CAZWXO010000084.1:0-10553 GCA_964637885.1 uncultured bacterium | reverse complement strand
CATCGATGCTGCAGCCGTTTATCTGGCTGGTTTTAATGGGCAGTGCGATGGCCGGTTTTGTCCGCAGCCCCGAGGCGATGGAGCTAATCGGAACGGACAACTACTTGCAATTTATGGCTCCAGGGATCATGATCATGACTGCCTTGTTCGGAGGTGTCTATGGAGGCACGTCCATTGTCTGGGATCGACGCCTAGGATTCTTGAACAAGCTCTTGACGGCGCCCATCAGCCGGGCAGCCATACCCCTTGGCAAGCTGGCCGCGATTGTCACTCAGTCCGGGATACAGGTGTTGGCCATCGTGGTGATCGCGATGCTGATGGGGGTCCGGGTCGCCTCAGGCTTCCCCGGCATCGTCATGCTGCTAGCCTTTGCCGCGCTTTTTGGGATGATTATGGGTGGGATATCCTTGTCTCTGGCCTCGGTCATCAAGACGATGGAATCTCTCTTTGCCGTGATGAATTTTTTAACGATGCCGATCATGTTTACCAGCAACGCTATTTTTCCTGTGGCTGCGATGCCCGGCTGGTTGCAGATCATTGCCAGGATTAATCCTTTGACCTATGCCGTTGAGCCGATGCGGGTCTTGATGCTGGAGGGATTTGTCCCGGGGAAAGTCTTGCCTGGCTTTTTTATCTTGGTGCTTTTAGCGGTTATTTCCGCCGGTGTCTCGATTCGAATGTTTAACCGTTCTTTTGGCTAAAAAAATCAAAATATTTCTTGACACCATGCGAGCCTAAAGCTATAATCTATCTTGCGCCTAATAGTGGCCCAGTAGCTCAGTTGGTTAGAGCGCCAGCCTGTCACGCTGGAAGTCGAGGGTTCGAGTCCCTTCTGGGTCGCCATTTTATTTCATAGTATTTTTGTGCGGAAGTAGCTCAGTGGTAGAGCATCGCCTTGCCAAGGCGAGGGTCGCGAGTTCGAATCTCGTCTTCCGCTCCATCTACTAATGGCGACATAGCCAAGTGGTAAGGCAGAGGACTGCAAATCCTTTACCCCCGGTTCAAATCCGGGTGTCGCCTCCAAAAGATAATCACGCTGTTGCTGTCTCGATTAAGAGCGGTGGCGGCGTTTTTTTAGTTTCCCCGGCAGGTAATCCATAAGGCATGTCGAATAGTAGGAGATAGCGATCAAAAAGTAGGAGGAACGGCAATGCTGAAAAAAATAGCATCGATTTTGTTGGTTTCTGTTTGTTTGGTTCAGTTTATGGTGCCACTGGCATGGGCTGACGAGAAAATGCTCTATCCAACGTGGGACTCCCACTTACACTATCTGGACTTCACCCAGCGCACCGATGGTTTCCCCGCCTTGGTGAAAGAGATGGACGCTGTGGGGGTAGAAAAGGCTGTTATTTTTGGGATGCCCATCGTCAAGATGTGGAGTGCCGCGGATCCTGTCCGGCCCGATTACTATCTGGACACCGATGCCCGGGGGTATTATTATTCGGCGACGGACTTCATTCTGGCTCAGGAATTATTGCGGCAACCTAAAGAGGTCCAGACCCGCTTTTACCCCTTCATTTCCGGCATCAACCCCTTAGACCAAAATGCGGCGGAGTATATTGAAACTTTACTGCGCCTGTATCCCGGGTTTTGGAAGGGGATTGGCGAAGTCATGTCCCGTCACGATGATTTGACGGCCTTTACCTATGGCGAGCCACCCCAGGCAGATCACCCGGCCTTGATGAAGGTCTATCAGGTAGCGGCCCGGCATCAGCTGCCAGTACTGATTCATCACAATATCTCTTCGGCTAGCAAGCGCGATCCGATTTATCTAGCAGAAATGGAGCGCGCACTTAAGGCCAACCCCAAGACGGTTTTCATCTGGGCCCATGTCGGCATTTCCCGTCGCGTCGAAGTTCCAAGTCTGTTGCCTGAAGTCGATCGGGTTCTAGCGACTTACCCCAATCTTTATTTCGATCTTTCCTGGATCGTTTTCGAGAACTATATCGCAGCTAGCGAAAAGAGTCTCGTAGATTGGACACGCCTGATTGAAAAATACCCCGATCGCTTCATGATCGGCTCCGACAAGGTCGGCCACTGGACAACTTATCCTGGAGAAATGAATAAGTACAATCGCTTGCTGAAGAAACTTTCCCCGGAGACAGCTGCCTTAATCAGCAAGGGCAATCTCCAGCGCCTGGTAGTTAAATAGGGGATAGAGGGTTACTTGAGGGGGCAATTAGCCGAGGCCTGATTTGAAAAACAATTTTTCTTAGGTTATACTAAGGGCAATTAATAAAGAGGAGGCGATCAAGCGATGAAGAAATTTTTCCGTTTGAAACTGTTGCTAATGATGATTGCAGCGGTTGTCTTGGTAGCGTCGGCCTGCGGACAGGGCGACGATGTAACCGCGGATGCACCGGAGGTTGTTGTTCTAGAGGAAGCGCCAGTGGTTGAAGAAATCGTCGATGAAGTCGGCGAGTATGTCGGCGAAGTCGACGCAGCATCACCTAATGGCCATGGAACCTTAACCACCCCTGAGGGCGACGTCCACATGGGACAATTTGTCGATGGCAAGCTCCACGGACACGGCGTTTATACGGCAGCCAGCGGTAGCCAATACGTAGGAATGTTCGAAAATGGGAAATTTAACGGTCATGGTGTGTTTGTTTCCACGGGTGGCGACAAGTATATCGGGATGTTTTTGGATGACAAGTTTGAGGGCTACGGGACATTGTTTAAAACCGATGGAACGATTGAGCGCGGCATGTGGGAAGGCAGTATTCTCGTCGAGGCTCAATAAACTCCTTGCTTAAAAGATAGTTTTTTGACGGGGCAGCCATTTGGCTGTCCCGTTTTTTGCGCTTTCGTAAAAATTATTTCTAGCCCTTGCATCTAGGCGCAATTTACCGTAAAATTACTTACGTTGCACTGCAACCTTGTGCCGGGATGGCGGAACAGGCAGACGCAAGGGACTTAAAATCCCTCGATTGTAATGATCGTGCGGGTTCGACCCCCGCTCCCGGCACCAGTAAATTCAATGCTCTACAGGATTTATAAAGGCCCTCCGAAATTGCTTCGGAGGGCCTTTTGCTAATCTGGTGCTAACGAGCGGATACTAGGGATACTAGGGGACGTTCCTTGCGTATCCTAAATAGGGATACTAGGGGACGTTCCTTGCGTATCCTAAATATTAATGCTAGAATCACCTTATCAACAATTAAGAGATAGGGTGATTTTTATGCCACGAAGAGCAAGGGAAAAATCGGACAGCGGGTATTACCATGTTATGCTGCGCGGTAATGAACGCCGGAATATCTTTATGGATAGGGATGATCGGAAAAAGTACCTGACGCTTCTATCGCGGCAAGCCGAGAAAGGCACGATTGCGGTTATCGCGTACTGCTTGATGGATAATCATCTCCATTTATTATTGAGAGAAAATGAAGGCGGTCTTGCAAAGGCGATGAGCAGTGTCGGCACAGCTTACGTCATATATTTCAATGAGAAATATTATCGAAGCGGGCATTTGTTCCAAAATCGATATAAAAGCGAGGCAATTGAAGGCGAAACTTACTTATTCGCGGCACTGCGCTACATTCACCAAAATCCGGTCAAGGCAGCCATGTGTGCAAAGGCCGAGGATTATGAGTGGTCCAGCGACCGGTATTACCGTAATCCTGGACTTCGCGGTTTTGTAGACACGGAAATTCTTTTATCGATATCGGAGAATCGGGAGGATGCGGCTGTAGAATACAGTCGACTGATGGAAATACCGGAGACGGAGAAATTTGCTGAAATACCGGAGCCCCCCAAAACGAGGGAAGAGATATCAGCTCTGGTGGAGAAGGAAATGAAGCGAGCCGGAATCACCGACATGAAAGAGAAAAGATCACGCGACGCAATAGAGCAGGTGGTTTATCGACTGCACAAAGATTGCGGGCTTTCAATGCGGCAGATCGCCGAGGGACTGGGCATCAGTAAAAGCATGGTGCAGAAAATATTGAGCGAGAAGTAGGTTGAAAGTATATACTGGGTGCGGGTATACGCAAGGAGCGTCCCCTCGCACACCCCAAAAAGCTCCGCACTGCGGAGCCAATTGAGCTGGACCCATTATCGCTTGCTGATGCGGGTTGAAAAAGAAGAGATCAGAAACTTCTATATCGAGGAATGTATTGAAAATAACTGGAGTACGCGACAGTTAGAACGGCAGATCAACTCTTTTTACTATGAGCGGATCTTGAGTACCCAGGATCAGTACAACGCCGAAGTTAAAAATGAAATCAAAGTGCTGGAACCAGGGCTAAAGCCGAACGCCTGATCAAAGACCCTTATGTGCAGGAGTTTTTGCTGGAGCCGGGGAAGGGGTTTTCCTTCGTCGGTCGGCAGAAAAGAATCAATATGCAAAATATAGATGAAAATATTGCATATAATTATGATGCAGCATATAATGAAAGCAAAAAAGGAGATGATGAAATGAGCTCGGCATTAATTGACTTTACGGAAAGGCTTGTACCTATCTCGGATTTCAGCCAGGGCAAAGCGGGGAAAATATTCAGCGACGTCGCTGAGAATAACCACGAGTATATCATTCTGAAAAACAATCAGCCTACCGCTGTATTATTATCGATCAAAGAATATAAGGAAATTCGCAATAAAATCGCCAAGATTGAAAAATTATTCGAAGACGTGGAAAATATACGGTTACTAAAAGCAGCAGCGGGCAGGGAAAACAGCCAGACAACGTCTTTCGAAGATTTGATTTCCGCCGAAGGTTTCTCGATTGACGAAATCAAGGAGCTCGCAGAATCGGTCGAATTCGAATAATGGGCTGGAAGATACGAATCACCGATGAGGCAAGAAAAGAATATTATAAATTGGATAAAGCAATCCGAAAGCAAGTGCTGGCTGGTATCTATAAAGTGTCACAGGCACCTTTACCCAGCCCAAATGGATACGGAAAACCATTGGGGAATAAGGGAGAGAGCAATTTAACAGGTTTTTTTAAGATTAAGTATCGTGGCATCGGAATCAGAGTTGTCTATACTTTATCCGTTACGGAAGCTGTGATGAATATTGTTGTGATATCACAGCGGGAAGATAATTATTGCTATGATTTCGCTGCTAGCCTCTACCTGAAATACGGCGATGAAATATTTCAGAATATTTTTAGGGAATTGTAAGCAGGAAATACTAGGGGACGTTCCTTGCGTATCCTAAATATTAATGCTAAAATCACCTTATCAACAATTAAGAGGCAGGGTGATTTTTATGCCACGAAGAGCAAGGGATAAATCGGACAGCGGGTATTACCATGTTATGCTGCGCGGTAATGAACGCCGGAATATCTTTATGGATAGGGATGATCGGAAAAAGTACCTGACGCTTCTATCGCGGCAAGCCGAGAAAGGCACGATTGCGGTTATCGCGTACTGCTTGATGGATAATCATCTCCATTTATTATTGAGAGAAAATGAAGGCGGTCTTGCAAAGGCGATGAGCAGTGTCGGCACAGCTTACGTCATATATTTCAATGAGAAATATTATCGAAGCGGGCATTTGTTCCAAAATCGATATAAAAGCGAGGCAATTGAAGGCGAAACTTACTTATTCGCGGCACTGCGCTACATTCACCAAAATCCGGTCAAGGCAGCCATGTGTGCAAAGGCCGAGGATTATGAGTGGTCCAGCGACCGGTATTACCGTAATCCTGGACTTCGCGGTTTTGTAGACACGGAAATTCTTTTATCGATATCGGAGAATCGGGAGGATGCGGCTGTAGAATACAGTCGACTGATGGAAATACCGGAGACGGAGAAATTTGCTGAAATACCGGAGCCCCCCAAAACGAGGGAAGAGATATCAGCTCTGGTGGAGAAGGAAATGAAGCGAGCCGGAATCACCGACATGAAAGAGAAAAGATCACGCGACGCAATAGAGCAGGTGGTTTATCGACTGCACAAAGATTGCGGGCTTTCAATGCGGCAGATCGCCGAGGGACTGGGCATCAGTAAAAGCATGGTGCAGAAAATATTGAGCGAGAAGTAGGTTGAAAGTATATACTGGGTGCGGGTATACGCAAGGAGCGTCCCCTCGCACACCCTTAATTGTCAACGAAAAAAGCCTAATGGCTTTTTTCAGTGGTCTCGGAGCTTCCCCTTGTATACCTTGCATCCTGCTCGATTCTAGATTATAATGACATTTGTCTTTGCTGCCGGCGAATAATATTTTGGCAAAGGTTTAAAAGCGTCTTGACATCTTTTCTGGTCAATGCTAAATTATATTAGCGCATTTGGAAGGGTGTCCGAGCGGTTTAAGGAGCTGGTCTTGAAAACCAGTGATCCCGCAAGGGACCGTGGGTTCGAATCCCACCCCTTCCGCCACTCGAATTACGTGGAGAGGTACCCAAGTCGGCTGAAGGGGGCGGTTTGCTAAACCGTTAGTAGGTGTAAGCCTAGCGGGGGTTCGAATCCCCCTCTCTCCGCCACGTATGCAACACCCGCCCTTTGGGCGGGTTTTTTGTCTCTGGGAGGGATGGGGATGTTTGTCGGATTGCTGGAGATCGTTTTTCGGGCCGAGTGGTGTCATAGCCTCAAGGAGCGGAGAATGGTGGCGCGATCCTTGGTGGGGAGGATCAATAGTCGTTTTAACGTCGCAGTGCTGGAAGAGGCGGCGGAGACACATCAGATTATCGGATTGTCCGTTGCCTGCCTCGGGCATACCAAATTCGATGTCGATGCAACGTTGGAAAAAGTGTTGCGCTTTGCCGAAGAAAATTCTGATGCGGTATTAGTTCAGGTGGATAAAGAAATTTTCTAGGAATTCGATTCGGTCATTGACTTCTCGCAATCCTTTTGCTATATTATAAGCCGTTGTACAGTCAAAAACCATTGTGCGCCCGTAGCTCAGCTGGATAGAGTAGCAGACTACGAATCTGAAGGTCGGAGGTTCGAATCCCCCCGGGCGCGCCATTTTTTCAAAAGAAAGCCGGAGACCTGTGCGCTCGTAGCTCAGGTGGATAGAGCGGCGGATTCCTAATCCGCGTCTGCCGGGGGTTCGAATCCCTCCGAGCGCACCATTATAGAATGTCGATGTCCCCTCAGGGGGCTTTTTTTATATGCGGAGATAAGCATATAGCGGAGAGGTCAGGAAAGTGGCTAACAAATTTTTTGCAGGATTGATGCTTTGCGTAAAAATGATTAAAAATAATTAAAAAATGATAAATATGGGGAGGAATTTTGTCCGCATTTGTCGTATAATTCCTTTGTGAAACCGGACCAGAGTCTGCTCCCTCGTCCGGGTAGAGGTCACAGGACAAGAGGTGATGTTCTTTGGGAATAGAATAGTGGGATCGCTGATGACTTTTGTCCTCGGCGCCGCCCTGCTCGTAATGGGCTTGCCGCCTTCGGCCGTGGCGGCTAATGGGCAGGACGGATACTTCATAGCCCGAACGGCCCAGGTCTCCGTGATGGGAGAATCCTGGCAGATACCTCAGCAGACCGCAGCGCTTTCGGCAAGCCGCAGTTTATCCAGTGGGGTTTGCGGTGAAGACGTTTATGCTGTCGGAATGCTTCTCTCTCAGGCAGGTTATCTTAGCAAGACACCTTCTTTCCGCTATGATAGCAGTATTCAAAAAGCGGTGGCCCGCTTTCAGGCAGATTACAATTTGAAGTCGGATGGAATTGTCGGCTCGACAACGTACGATGCTCTCAATGATATGATCGCGCAGAATAGTCTGGCGGTCACAGCGATGGAAATCGGATTTGCCGGGGAAAAGCTGCCGCAAGGAAAATGGATTGTAATTAACAAGACGCTGAACAAATTATTCTTTATCGATGGAAGTCAAGTTGTCGCCCAATTCCCAGTTGGGACCGGCGCAACGCCTGGCCTGACACCGGAAGGCAGATTCTCAATTGTCTCCAAGATAGTCAATCCGGCTTGGGGCGGCGGCGGGTATGCCAAGCCCGTGGCGGGCGGTGCTTCCAATAACCCTTTGGGTAAGCGCTGGATGGGCCTGAGTATCGGCGGCGGAGGTTCTTACGGTATTCATGGCAATTCCAATGAATCCAGCATCGGTAAATACGTTTCTCATGGTTGCATCCGGATGCATAATGCGGATGTGAATGCATTTTTCCCACAGGTGGGCGTTGGGACGCCAGTCTACATCGGAACGAATGATAGTCTTCGGAAGCACGGCATCGAGTTTGCCTTTTCCGAAGCTGCTCCAAAGTCATATATTCTGATGGCGATTAATGGCAAGGCGATACCGGACGCCGCTCCTCTGGTTCGTAACGGGAAATTACTTGTGCCGATGCGCCAGGTAATCGAGGGACTCGGGGGAACTATCACCTGGCAAGGGAAAAACCAACCAATCTTAGTGGATTTAGCGGGAAGCACCATGGAATTTACGGTTGGTAGTGATAGTTTTGCAGTCAATGGTGAGGTGTTCGCGGCCGGAACACCCGCAGAGCTGATTCGCGGTAGAATGATGGTTCCCATCGACATGTGCGCTCAACTGCAGGGAGTAAGCCTGGCGTGGGATCCAGAAGCAAAAACTGTGCGCTTGACATCGGGAGCATTACCCTTTGTTGGAGCTGCAGGACCGATCAGCTTTTAATTAAACAGACACAGTTATAAGTATGGAGATAGCGATCGGAGCGATGCCCGGAGCTATTTCGGTGATTAAAGGATAGGGAGTAACGTGCACAGTTGCTCTCTATTTTTTTATTCTGGGCTTGGTTGCGGTTAAGTTGTCTGTTATAATTTCCGATAATAGAAGAGTAATTGTATTTGCGGGGAGGGTGAAGCATGGCGACAGGACAGATTACCAGTCAGTATGCTCCACAGATTGTGCAGCCAAAAACAACGCCGACGGTGCATGCCAACGGCCAGAGTTTTGAAAATGTTCTGGACAATATTTATCCAACGAATTATTCAACCGTTCAATCAGGCTTTCAGCTCAGTGACGGGGTGGCAACTCCGGGGACGGTGACGACGGCAACTGCGGAAGGCGTCACTACCTCAGTCATTCCTGAGACGATTGATGCCGCCGCGATTAGAGCGGATTTAGCGATGACTAGTCCTTCAAAGCCCCATAGTGCCTATTATTTGTATGTTACTCCTGAGGGCAAGGTTTACGATGTCAGCAAAGAGCAGGGCGATCAGATGATTCGCAATGCTGTGGCCCAAGGCTATGATCAGACGGTCAATGGCCGAGTAACGCCGCTAGTGAAGAATGCTTCCGGCGATGTTGTGGTCAATAACAATGCCTGGACAATGGGCTCGTATGGAACCTATGTCCCCAAGGATCCCATCGTAGCGATCACTGGCAAGGAATACCCGGGTGCCGAGGCGATAACCGGGGTCAAGGACAACACTCCCGTTCACATTTTTGCCCCGAGTAAAGCCATCGCCGATAAAGCGATTGCCGAATTCAAGGCCAGGGATTTCTCGAATTATTGCGTCGAAACAATACCGGACGATGTGTTGGCCAAAGTGCAAAAGGTTTCTGATTACTACGTCTCCAAGGCGTATGGAGTAGAAGAAATGTTACGGGATTTCAATCCCTTAAACTATGAATATACGATTTCTGAATTCATCAAGCTTTATGGCGACGGTTTCGCTATTGATCAGGGAACTCAAGAGGAGAAAAACTAAAGATAATTTGTACCCTTTCAAGAGAGGCTTTGATTCTTTGAGGGAACATTGTTCAGCAATCGATTGCCGCCTGGGGGCGGCTTTTTCTTTTTGGTTTGGGCTACGGGAATTTTATTGGTATAATTAACGGAAAATAATAAAGGTTGGTGGCATAATGCTTCGCTACTATTTCATGGCTCTGTTTTTCTGGGGATATCTACTCGTCAGCCTTTTCTGGCTCCAGACATATCACGCCTTTGTCCGTCGAGGGGATTTAAAGGGCGCTCATCAGTACGCTTGCTATCGCAGTCAACATTGGGCCGGCTTGATATTAAAATACAGCGGGGTCGCGGTCGAGGTCAGTGGAGTCGAAAATGTTCCGTCCGAAGGCCCGGTTCTTTTTGTCCCCAATCATCAGAGTTATTTTGATATCCCGGTTATTGTTTCCAGTGTCCCTCGGGGCAAGGGTTTTATTGTTAAAAAAGAGGTGGAGAAGCTTCCGATTCTCAACCACTGGATTCGTGGGCTCGGCTGTGTTTTCCTCGATCGCACCAATGCCAGGGAGGGGCTAAAAGCTATTTCCCATGGCGTCGAGCTGATGAAAGAGGGCAAATGCATCGTGCTTTTCCCCGAGGGGACCCGCAGCACTACCGGCGAACTGGCGGAGTTTAAAAGCGGTGGTTTTCGTCTGGCGATTAAATCCGGCGCGACGATTATTCCCGTCGCCATGGACGGCGTGCGCCAGATTTTTGAAGCCAATGGCAAAAAAATCCGTCCCGGCAAGGTGCGGGTGCTGGTGGGAAAACCGTTGACTACCGAATCGATAGGCTCTACGGATACAGAAGTGGTTTCCCAGGCGACTCGGGAGCAGGTGCTGGCTTTGTTGCAACAATTGCGGCGCGGAGACGAATAACTATAGATGGAAAGAAAAAACTAGCTAGTCCGGGAATGGCGTGGCTAGACTGTCACTGGATCGA
>CAZWXO010000083.1:8443-10622 GCA_964637885.1 uncultured bacterium | reverse complement strand
ACGAGATTCGTACTCCAATGAACGGGATTGTCGGCTATCTCGACCTATTGTCTGACGTCAAGGACGCGGCGACGCAATTGGAATACATTCGCGAAGCGAAAAATGCTGCTGGAATCTTGCTAGGAGTAATCAATGATATTCTGGACATTTCCAGCCTCGAGGCAGGGGATGTCAAGCTCAACCTGGAAAACTACGAAATTGAGCGACTGGTTCAAGACGTAATTTCGATTAATTGTCTGGCTGCTACGTCAAAAGGATTGGCCTTAGAGGGACGCTGTGATGATAAATTGCCGGCAGTTATTATGTGTGATGGGCCTCGTCTGCGGCAGGTATTAGAGAAGCTAGTTAGCAATGCGATAAAATTTACCCAGGCGGGGCGAATCGTTCTCGATATTTCCTTACTCGAATTGGTTGAAAACAAAGCTCACATCAAGTTTTGTGTTACGGACACAGGGATCGGTATCCCAGATGGGCAAAACGATAATTTATTTAAAGTTTTTGCTCAAGCAGATAGTAGCACAACACGCCGTTACGGGGGGATTGGGGTAGGCCTATCCATTGCCCAGAGCTTGGTTAATACGATGGGGGGTCGTATTGAAGCAGTTAATGCGGCCGGGGGCGGATCGATTTTTAGTTTTTCCCTGCTGTTTCCCGTTTCTGACGTGGTGTTGCGGGAGCCTAGCCCTCCGCCTTTACGCCACAATACATCCGGGGATCAGCAAATTCTTTTGGTGGAGGATGACCCGACCAACCAAAAAATATTAGTCAAAATGATAGCAAGTTTAGGCTTGGCTTGCGATGTTTCGGTGAATGGACAGGAGGGATTGGAGCGAACCAAGCAGGGAGATTATTCAATGATTTTCATGGATTGCCAGATGCCGGTCATGGGTGGTTATGAGGCTACCCGCTTGATTCGCGAGTATGAGGGTGGTCGTAAGCATACTCCGATTGTCGCACTGACGGCCCATGCGATGCATGGTGACCGGGAAAGGTGCCTGGCAGCCGGGATGGACGATTATATGGCCAAACCAGTCAGTATCAAGGGCTTGTCAGCAATGATCAGGAAGTACATCGTCCGTTAGTCTCTAGGCTGGCTGGCGGGAAATTTTTGGCTGACCCCTGGCGGGAGTTTGATTTTGGTAGCGCAAATGTAAAGGAAAAAGGAGGCTGGCCCGTCGGGCCAGCCTCCTTTTTCCTCATCTGGGTTAGTTCAATTGGAGCAAATTAATTATTCTGCGCAAGGTTTTTGATAATCGGCGAGTCGATCCCGACAAAAATGGCTACAGTCGTGCCGTCGCGAAGGAGAATTGTGCCTGAAGCCGGGTTGTAGGTGTCTTTTCCATCGTAGACTTCTCCATTGCTCAGGTAGCACCAATCGAGAATTTCCTGAATCTCTTCTGCCTTGGTATACGTTTTACGGACGGGTTTGTCGACAAAGCGTTGTAGCTCGATACTCTCCACGTCATCTGCCAAGATAAAGAGCTCGCGATCGTAACCGCTATCCTTAAGAAATTTTGTGAAGTGAGTAAACTCGCTGTAGTAAGAGATGTTGCCGAGGGGGTAGGAATCGACACTGCCCTGGCGGAAATTAACATCGATACCTGCCAGTAACGGAATGTTGTTACCGACAGCAGCATCGTAGGAAAGATTGAGAGCATCCTGTTGTAAAGCTTTAATTGCTAGCTGCACTTCCTCGGGGCGATAAATGACAATGGTGCGATTAAAGCGGTAGTTGGTAAGGGTCAATCGCTCTACTTTGTCTTGATAAGGCTGAAAAATAGGCTTCATCAATTCCATGCGGACTTCTTTGGCTGTATAAATTGGCATCAGTTCAGCCGTGTAGGCTTCGCGGTCAACCGTATAAGCGCGGCGTAAGATTTTGCCGTTTTTCAAGCGGTATTCGAAGTTAAAGGTCATCAGTGTATATGGTTTGTAATCACCCTCAGGCGTCAATGTTTCCCCCTGAAAGGCGTACTGAGCAGCGATATTGGCTTTTTTATTGGTAATGTCAATTTTTTCGACTAACGTACCTCGTGATTTACCAGTTGCTGTTGTTGATATGGATCATACTGTTCTTTCGCGAACTATAAATCGTTGGACAGATGCTACAGCTATAGCTGCTTCAGACAGAAGTTATACCAGCCTTGAAAACGCCCGAAATGCGTTGGAAGAAGGAAAG
>CAZWXO010000083.1:0-8433 GCA_964637885.1 uncultured bacterium | reverse complement strand
CCTTTCACGGTATCTCCTTCCTAGTTCGGTAATGAATTTGTTTTTTATTGGTAATTATTTTAGCGTGAAGCGCAGTTAACGCCTGGATAGTCTGCGGGTCTTTTAGGGCCTCTGCTTCACCCATACCGCTTCTCCAGGAGAGGATATCCAGATAGACATTTTCGACGTCCTCAGCCGCAGGAACCTTGCGCTCATAGCCAGGAACATCGAGCTTGATGCCACCGATGATGATGAAAAAGGCTACGATAAAAATAATCATTCCTCGCCAGTGCTCAAAGAAACGAAAACTTTTGTATGCTACCATGTCAGCGACAACCAATCCGAACAGCGCTCCGCCTAAATAACCGACATAGAGTACCCAGTCGCTGCTTTCGTAGAGGGCACCAAAGTAGATACCCAGCGTCAGCGCAGAGCAGGTTGCGACGCCGTACTTAAATAGATTTCGCATCCATTCGGCAGCCAGTGTTTCTCCGGTCGCTTCAGCCTTGCGGCTGCGCAGCAGCATGATGGAGGCGGCAACCATTGCCAGAGTAATGCCGATATAGCAGATGAAAAAGGCCGTCATACTACCTTGGGGTTGGCTGGTCTGTTGAAAATACGTAACCAAGGGAGAAAACCAAGTTAATTTGTCGTCACCCCAATTAGGGCTATAGCCGTAGAGAAGCTTCCACAAGTTGGCTTGAACGATGGAATAGATGATCAGGGGAAGAAACATCCCAAGCAGAGTGAGTGCCGCCTGCATGATAAAATTCCCGGTGAACATGCCGCAAAAAATCGAAAACACTAAAAAGAAGATTAGCATCAGCAGAGAGATTCCTAGCCAATAGATAAAAGCCTGAGAAATGGAAATGGTATGGGTGACGCTGGTAGTTACGTAGGCTCCAGCCTCAGTGGCCTCAGGCGAAAACCAAACTCCGCTTTTAATACCAAAGATATTAAAGACGATGTAGGATAGCAAGCCGTTAGCAACCAGAGGAATCGCCAGTAAAACGCTGCCGGCGGCCAAGTGCTCAAAGTAGAGGCGAATCCGGCGCACAGGCAAGCTAAAAAAGAAATTGCATGCCCGCTCATTGTACAGATAGTTATATAAAGAAATACCGAGAATAACCGCAGTACCAACTATCAGAAGCATGATCAGGGGGTTAAAGAGCAAAGGTGGCAAGGCTTGCTTCTGTAAATTAGTCGCCCAGTATTCGGGTTGGGATGCGCTGCTATAACTTAAAGTGATCCACAATGTCAGTGGCATTCCTAAAAAAAGTAACGCACCAAAAAGAATCGAAAACCATTTAAAACGCTTGAGGGCGTCGATAAATAATGTGCCACTGTTAAAGGATTGTTTTGATGTCATAACCGGCACCTCCCATTTCATAAACGAATATTTCTTCCAGTGTCAGAGGCAGGATGTCGACTAATAACGGGGAATATGAAGCCATCTTGTCTCTGATTGCCTCGATTTCTCCCCGCAGAATCAATAAATGGATGCTGCCGCGGGTTTCCTGATACATGATGTCGTTTTCCGTTAAAAGTGCTTCGGGTATAGTCTCGGCAAAAGCAATTTGCACTTTGACGACGCCGCTTTTTAGGGCGTCCAGATCGCGTTCCAGCATGATACTGCCGTTGTGGAGGATCCCAACTGCATCGCAGATATCCTCAAGCTCCCGGAGATTGTGGGAGGAGATGACGACGCTCATTTCGCGTTCGGCGACCTCTGCCATCAAGATTCGTTTGACTTTGGTGCGAATCAGCGGATCAAGGCCATCCAGAGGTTCATCGAGAATCATCAAGTCGGGTTTAAGGGACAAGGACATCCAGAAGGCAACCTGTCGCTTCATGCCTTTGGATAATTTTCCGATACGCTTATTCATCGGCAAGGCAAAAATTTGTGCGAGCCTTTGAAAGCGCTCTTCGTCCCAAGTCGGATACATTGTGCGATAGAATTTCGCCATATCTATAATATTGGCTTGCCCGAAAAAGAAAAGATCGTCAGGGATGAAAGATATTCGTCTTTTGCTTTGCGGATTTTCAAATATTTTTTCATCAAATATTCTGATCTCTCCAGAGTCTTCTTGCATAATCCCGGCAAGAATACGCAGCAAGGTGGTTTTGCCTGCACCGTTGGGGCCGACCAGGCCATAGATTGAGCCTTTCTTGACATTAAAGTCGAGATTGTCAAGAACTTTGTGTTTGCCGTATTTCTTGCAAACTTGTTTGGCAATAATCATCGTTCTTCTCCTTTCTGGATATAGTTCGGATGAACTTTCTCGGTAGAGAATTCAGCGATACAAGAATCCATAATAATTTGTAGCTCATCGTGGCCGAGGCCGAGAAAAAGTAGTTCATTGATTAATTTTTTTAATTCCTGCATCAGCGACGCCCTCCGTTTGCTATTGTCAACGTTGACCCGTGGCATTACAAAGCTGCCCTTGCCCTGCAAAGAATAGATGTAGCCTTGGCTTTCCAATTCACGAAAAGCCTTTTGGATGGTATTGGGGTTGATCGCCAGTTCCAAAGCGAGCTCGCGGACAGACGGTAGCTGCTCATCGGGATGCATGACGTGGTTGATAATCATGTCCTTGAGCTTGTCGACGAGCTGTTCGTAGATTGGAGTCCGGCTACGTAAATCAAGTTTTAGCAAAGTGTGTCACCTCCTATAACTGTATTAAGACATATAATACACTTACCGGATTATTTTTGCAATACTTTTCTTATAAATGCATATCCGACTTGTCAGTCGCATTTCTGTTTGGTAGAATGAAAGCAAATAGACGAGAGGGGTGCTTTAATGAAAAAAGTATTGCAATTCCTAGGTCTTTCTCTGGTGCTTGTTTTAGCGATGGCTGTGGTGGCTGGTTGCGGGCAAGAGGCGGCTGCTCCGGAAGAAGAAGAAGTCGAAGTAGCTGAGGTCGATTATGACATTCCAGAAAATCTTGAAGCGATGGAAATGGTTCTGGCAATGGTAACTGAAAAGGCAGAGCTTCTCGCTGGCGGCGAGTATGGCGATTTGCACGAGGCAATCGTTGCGTCTGGCGGGCGTGAAGGCGAAGAGTACGCGAAGGTACAGGGTATCTTAAAAGAGATTATGACTGATACCGGGGCGACTTATGTTTACACCTTGATTAAGATTGATGACGGCATGACAAATCTGATTGTCGACGCTTCGGAAGGCGAAGATGCCGATGATTACGGCGCCGAATATCCGATGGAGCCACAGTTTGAGCTGGCATTTGCCGGTGAGCCTGCTGCTGCCAAGCATACATGGGTTGACGACAGCTATGGTGTTCAAAAGTCTGCTTTTGCACCGATTTACAACACTGCTGGCGACGTCATCGCCATTTTGGGAATTGACTATCCGGCCCCTGAGCTGGAAGCTTTCCCAGAATTATCTCACTAAAATTTGACTCGATAATCAAAACATAAAAGAAAGGGACGATTTATTTCGCCCCTTTCTTTTTTTTGCCCAATAAGCCGGGGAGAGAATTATTTTTTGGGGCGGTTGTAGATGCGGCTCAGATGTTTGGCTCGGGATTGCTCCTCCTTAGAAGCGGGGCGCTGCCCTAGCGAGTCGAGGTGTCTTATCTCATCGGAAATGCGGATATAATTAGCGAGTCGTCCTTCGTCTAGTTCGCCGAGAGCGAGCATTTCTTGAATGCGGCAGCCAGGTTCGTGGCTGTGGGTGCAATCACTGAAATGACACTGCTTGGCGGCGTGGCTGATCTCGGCGAACACCAAATCCAGGGCCGCGTGGGAAGCCCACATCTGCAGCTCTCGGAGCCCTGGCGTATCGATTAGCATGCCACCATTGGGCATGACGATAAGTTGTTTATTGGTCGTGGTGTGTCGTCCCTTGCCATCGGCGCGGACTTCGCCTGTTTTTTGCTGGTTGTGGCCCATCAGCAGGTTGGCGAGGGAGGATTTGCCTGTACCGGATGATCCGAGCAAAACTCCAGTATGACCAGGTCGGAGCAGGTCACGAATCTGATCAATCCCTTGCCCGTCGACGATGCTGGTTTCAATGATAGGCAATTGTTGCGCGATCAGGGTCATTTCTCGTCTTGCGTTAGAAGATTTGGCAGTAAGATCGTTTTTGGAGCTGACAATCACGGTTTGGGCGCCGCTTTCCATGGCAGGGACTAAAAAGCGTTCGAGGCGTCGTGGGTTATATTCGTCGGCTAAAGACGTCAGGACAAAAATCACATCGATATTGGCTGCTAGGGCTTGCTGATTAAAAGCACCCCCAGAGGCGCGCCTGGCGAGCACGGATTGGCGGGGCAAGGCCGCAATAATCGTCGCTTCGTTATCCCCCTCGGAGCGCATCAGGATAAAATCTCCGATCACTGGTAACGCGTTGCGGTCCTGATGCCGCCGGCGTAGCAGTCCCGAGGGTCGGGCGATGATTTCGCCGCTTTCTGTATGCGCCTCAAAAATACCCTGAAACTCAGCAACAATTCGCCCTGGAAAGTCGCCTGGTTCGGCCAGTTGGGTGAAATTATCCTGATGAAAAATATTAAAACCATACTTTGATAAATTAGACCAGGGCAATTGCTCACCTCCTGATAGCGTCGATATCTTTTATCTTAGCCTATCTTGACGGATAGTAAAAGCTTTGTTTTATTATTGCATGCTATCGTGTATAATTTCTGTGGCGTCTTACGCGCCAATAGGCCGGTGAATGGAAAGGTGGAGCTGATGGAAAATGAGCTTGCAGTCCTGAACAATTTTGTCCAGGAGATAATTAACGAAGATGTAAAAGAAGGTAAAAATAGCGGAAAAGTGCATACGCGGTTTCCGCCTGAGCCAAATGGCTACCTGCATATCGGACATGCCAAATCTATTTGTCTTAATTTTGGTCTGGCACTGCAAAATAAAGGCTTGTGCAATCTGCGCTTTGACGACACCAATCCGACTAAAGAAGAAACGGAATACGTGGACTCAATTATGGAAGATGTCGCTTGGCTTGGTTTTCAGTGGAGTGGCGGGCTCTACTACGCTTCGGATTATTTTACGCAACTCTATCAGGCAGCTGAGGAGCTGATTGAAAAGGGACTGGCCTTCGTTTGTGAGCTGAGCGCTGAAGCGATGCGGGAGTACCGCGGAACATTATCCGAACCTGGAAAGAATAGCCCGTGGCGGGAACGCCCGATAGAAGAAAGTCTGCGGCTCTTCCGGGAGATGCGCCTTGGCAACTTTCCCGATGGCGCTAAGACTTTGCGGGCCAAAATTGACATGGCTTCCCCCAATTTAAATATGCGCGATCCGGTCATCTATCGGATTTTACGGGCAGATCACCATCGCACCGGTGAAGCTTGGTGCATTTATCCGATGTATGATTTTGCCCACCCCTTATCCGATGCCCTAGAGGGAATTACCCACTCGGTCTGCACCTTGGAATTCGCAGATCATCGCCCTCTGTATGATTGGTGTCTAGCTAATGTCTCTATTGATAAATGGTCGCCTGTCGTGCCGCAGCAAATCGAGTTTGCCCGGTTGAACTTGACTCACACAGTCATGAGTAAACGCAAACTGCGACGTTTAGTTGAAGAGGATTATGTCATGGGTTGGGACGATCCCCGCATGCCTACAATTTCCGGTTTGCGACGACGAGGATACACTCCACTAGCGATTCGGGATTTTTGCGAGCGCATCGGGGTTGCCAAGCGTGACAGTATGGTCGATATCCAGCTCCTTGAGCACTGTATCCGTGAGGATCTCAATGCCAAGGCCTCGCGAATGATGGCAGTTCTAGAACCAATTCCGCTGGTCATTGAAAACTGGCCGGAGGGACATGAGGAATGGGTCGAGGTGGAGAACAATCCGGAGGTTCCTGAGACGGGTAAACGGCAGCTGGCTTTTTCCGGCAATTTGCTCATCGAGGCGGAGGATTTCGCCATTGAGCCTCCTAAAGGTTTTTTCCGCCTGTCGCCTGGCCGCGAGGTGCGTTTAAAGGGCGCCTACTACGTTACTTGTACGGGATATGATGTTGACGAGGCTACCGGTAAAGTAACCATGGTCCGATGCAGCTATGATCCGGAATCCAAGGGAGGGACCACCCCTGATGGGCGCAAGGTCAAAGGGACTTCGCATTGGGTTTCGGCAACCCATGGCGTCAAGGCGAAGATTCGCTTGTACAGTCATCTTTTTCTTCAAGAGGATCCAGAGGGCGAGGAAGGGGCAGATTTTACGGAGGTGCTCAACCATGAGTCCCTCGTCGAGCTGGAGGATTGTTATATCGAGCCGAGTGCCGCTGCTAGCCCGGTAGGGGAAAGATGCCAGTTTATCCGCCAGGGTTATTTTATCAAAGATCAGGATTCGACGGCGGAATGCCCGGTTTTTAATCGCATTGTGCCGTTGCGCGATAGCTGGGCCAAGGCCAAAAAATAGATTGCATAAAATAGCAAGAGGAAGGCTGATGCCTTCCTCTTGCTATTTTACTGATATAATTGCGGGAAAGAGTTACCATTTGACTATCAGGATGTCCTCGAGGTCTTCGACGGGAATGACGATATTAGGCATTCCCGTAGCGTAAGGGGCTATTTCATAGATGCCAAAATTTAAAATTAGGCTCTCTTCAGCAAGAAAGAATTGCAGTTCGTCGGTGACAGGCGCCATGTCTTCGAGGCTTTCCACGGGAAAGTATTCGTCGGGGTTTGCGGCGATGGCTTGGCGGACGTGGGTGTTGAGGCGTTTTTTCCATTCGCTGCCCTGACTGAAGAGAGTGGGCAGGGTTAGCATTGTGCCGTCTTCGAGAAGATAGTTATAGCAAGATCGAGTGGTGAGCCCATGCGCTCCGCCGGTGAAACTATAAAAATCGACACTGAGGCTGAACACATTTTCGTTACTGAGATGGAGTGTCCATCGACTTGCGGCTTCGTAAGGGGACCAGGGGATGCCCTCGGCCTGAAAGCTGGCATAATCGACTTCGCTCTGCGCTTTAAGGCTCTCCGCAAACCCCACGGCATCCGTTTCGAGGATTTGGTTGATTTTGTCCTGTAGGGCGGGGTCTGCCAATCCTTCGACGACAGGTATGTCCAGCTCCATGGCAAAAATATCGGACTTTTCAGCCAGGGCCTTGCCTGTGACATTTGCTGGAATAAAGCTCTCGGGGGGCGGATTGCCGCAACCGGACACTACGGCCAGCGCAGTAAATATAGCTATTAAAAAAAGGATGTGACGCATCGAGGGCCTCTTTTCTCCGCTAGGCGGTGCATTCTATTCAAATTTAACCAAAATGGCATCATTTAGTCAAGCAAGCGCGATAGCTTTGCCTCTGATAGGATTTTGCAGCCCCGGGTTTATGAGGATTATTAAAAAGACAGGAGAGAATAACATGAGCAAGTATACCAGTAAAAGCTGCCGCGCTATCGACTCCCCCCTTGGCCAGATTTTTCTTGTTGTGGCAGGAGGTGCTCTGGAGGGGTTGTATTTCGCCGAAGAGGCCGATGCGCATCTAAGGCAGGCATCCGCTCAGCCGGCCCAAAACGACGAAGATGCAGATTTTTTGGACTTGACCTGCTTGCAACTAGAGGAATACTTCGCAGGTAGACGCAAAGATTTTAAAATAAAGCTGACGATGCAGGGCACGCCGTTTCAAAAAGAGGCATGGATGGCCTTAGAGAAAATTCCTTACGGCAAAACAATTTCTTACCGGGAGCAGGCTGAGAGTCTGGGAAGTGCCGCCAAAGCAAGGGCGATTGGGCAGGCCAATGGTCGTAACCCGATTTCAATCATTGTGCCGTGTCATCGCGTCATTGCTGCTGACGGAAGCTTAGGCGGGTACGGGGGAGGGCTGGAGCGCAAAAAGTGGCTCCTGGATCTTGAAGGGCGAGAAATCAACTGAACTTGGAATAAAATTGTCATATATGAAAAGTATTTTTCATATATGACAATTAATTCGAAAATTTTTTTGCCAAGAAGCGATGAAAGTCTCAAAATTGCGTTGAACAGGCGAAGAATATGGAAAAAAATAACATGGCATAGCAGTTGCAATATAGATTGTCAATAAACGCCACTGGCGTCTAATGTTAAAGGAGATATTGCCATGATTACTGAAAAAAAGACACCCTATCGGCTAGTTAGCGATGAGCAACTCAGTGTACTTAGAGCTCGCGAGGATGCTGTTTTTACTGAGCGTACCCAAAAAAGCAAGGCCACTTTTGAAGAGGCACAGGAAATGCTTTTAAATGGTGTGCCAATGCCTTGGATGGGGGATTGGGGAAACTCCCACCCGATTTTTCTACAGAAGGCCTCCGGGAATCGTCTGACGGATCTCGACGGCAACGAATACATTGATTTTTGCTTGGGAGACACGGGTGCGATGTTTGGGCATTCGCCTGAAGCCACAGCCGAGGTCATTGCGAAGCAGGCATTTCAGGGAATTACGACGATGTTGCCGACCACAAATGCACTTGCCATCGGGAAAGAGCTAGGCAAGCGTTT
>CAZWXO010000082.1:3552-10714 GCA_964637885.1 uncultured bacterium | reverse complement strand
GGTGGCTCTCAATTATATCGAGGTCCGCAGCTACCGGCTCCGGTTGAAAATAGCCACCAATAACCTCAAGGCCCAGGAAGAGACCTTGGCCTTAACCAAGGCGCGCCAGCAAAGCGGTCTGATCGGCGATCTGGCCCTGCAGCAGGCAACAAGCCTGGTGGCCTCCACCCGTGCCCAAATCCCCACCCTGCAGACTGGACTGGCCCAGGCCACCAACCAACTGAGTGTCCTCCTCGGCCTGCCCCCCGGCTCCCTCGCGCACCAGCTGGACGACGACAGAGCTTTGCCGATGCTGCCGGCCCAGGACCATAAACGTATTTTTGATAATGATCAAGGTCCAAATACCGGAGGAATGGGAGCCTTTGCTCCTGCTGAAACCTTGAGCTCTGTCGAAGTAGCAGATATCCAAAAGCGGGTAGTTGAGCCCGTGCTGGCAGCGATGGCAAAGCGGGGGACTCCATATCGGGGCGTTCTCTATGTCGGCCTCATGCTCACATCCGAAGGCCCGAAAATTTTGGAGTTTAATGCCCGTTTTGGCGATCCTGAGGCCCAGGTAATTTTACCGCTGCTTAAAAATGATCTAGTGGATGTTATGGATGCGGTCATCGATGGCCATCTAGATCAGATTGAACTGGAGTGGCACACCGGCTATTGTCTAGGGGTGGTGCTGGCTTCCAAGGGTTATCCAGCGCAGGTTGAAGACGATCACGTTGTCTCGATCAATAGCCTCGACCGGGGCGGAGATTGGTTAATTCATGCCGGAACTAGGCTCCTGGAGGGGCGCGTTCATACCAAAGGCGGGCGCATTTTTACTGTGACTGCTACAGGAAATACTATGGAAGAAGTACGGGAAAAGGCTTATAATAAAGCCGCGGAAATCGTTTTTAGCGGATGCCAGTATCGTCAGGATATCGGTAAATAACTGATATCCTGCTATGTCGGTTGTTTGGATACATATAGACGACGGAGGTAGATCGATGGATGATTTAAGAAGGTTTTGCAATACTTGCGGGGCTCCGCTAGAAGGTGGTGAGATGTTTTGCACGGCCTGCGGTACTCCTGTGGATGCCTCGCAACCATCGATGATACCACCACTGAGCCAGCCGGCAATCAGGCCGGGTCCGCCGCCGCAGCCTTACGGCTACGGTCCACCGAAAAAGAGCAAGGCGTTGCCGATTACCCTTGGGGTGCTGGGCGGCGTGGCTGTTTTGATTGTGATTTTAATTCTTTTGGCCGGTATCGGGGGCGGGGGCAGCCCCTCTAATCCCGGGAATAACGCAGAGCCGCTCTACTCTTTACAGGACTACGAGGGAGCCTGGCAGGTCCAAAGTGTCGATGGTGAAGAGATTGTCGATGGCCAGATAGTCAATGCCTGGATCGAGTCGAACAAGCTGCATATGTCTACCGAAGGTGATTCGATTATATTTGAGCTGGAGCTCCAGAAAGACGGCAGCTTGCGGGGGATGGCTTATCCCGCCGAAGAAGCGGCCTCTGTGGTCACTGCTAATCTGATTAATGATAGTATGACGATGCGCTTGGTTGCTGACCCGGATGGTCAGCCGAGTATCGCACTGCTGAGTCGGTATATCCAGTAATTCGTCGCGAAGGATTTACTATGCCCGAGCAAGCCTTGCCAATCAGTGTGAGTCGCCGATGTTGTGACAGTCGTCCCGGGGCAGTTATTGTTTGCTAAAGAGAAAGGATGTTTCCCTTGTCCAAATGTCCGACCTGTCAACAGGATAATCCTGAGGAGAATACCTTTTGTGCTAAGTGTGGAGCTCCCCTTGGCGTAGCTGCCAAAGCGCTGGAGATTGGGAGTATGCTCGAAAATCGTTACCGCATTTCCCAGGCGCTGGGGCATGGTGGGATGGGCTCTGTCTACAAGGCCGCTGACACACGACTTTCTGATGCCCCTGTGGCTGTCAAAGAGATGAGTGCTAATGCCCTCGGCCCTGGCAATCTAGAGGCGGCGATTGCCGCCTTTCGCCACGAAGCGGAAATCCTGGTGGCGCTGCGGCACCACGCCCTGCCCCGAGTGACGGATTTCTTCACTGATGCCAACGGGCGCAACTATTTGGTGATGGATTTTATTGATGGGGTATCTTTGGAAAAAATTATGCGCCAGCGTGGCCGAGTGCCGGAAAGTGAAGCGCTGGATTGGTGCGTGCAGCTATGTGATGTCTTGTCTTATTTACATCGGCGGACTCCGCCCGTCATCTTTCGCGACTTGAAGCCCTCCAATGTCATGTTGACTCCTGAAGGCCAGATCAAGCTAATCGACTTTGGTATTGCCCGCAATTTCCGCCCCGATAGTAACAACGATACGTCATACTTTACCTCTCACGGTTTTTCGCCACCGGAGCAATATGGGGAAGGACAGACCGACGCCCGCAGCGACATCTATGCCTTAGCTGCGGTGATGCATACCTTGTTGACTGGAGCGAATCCGGGAGCAAAGCCTTTTAGTTTTCAGCAGCCTCGCGAATTAGTCGCCGAAATTTCCCAGCAATTTAACGATGCGATTATGCAGGCCCTGGAGCTCAAGCCTGAAGCCCGTCCTGCCAGCGTCGATGACTTTAAAGCGATGTTGCCCGGACAAGGCGGGTTTGCTTCCCAACCGGTCAATTCCTCGGAGACAGTTTTTATTCCCCGTGCTTTTGCTCCTCCCTCTGGAGGCGCACCGGTGTCTCCGACCTCGATGCCTCCGGCGGTAACGCCGGCATTTCGCCCTTCGGCCGTGCCGCAACCGGTGCCATGTCAGCGATGCGGAGCTCCTGTTGCCCCGGGGATGCGTTTTTGTAAGTCGTGTGGAGCGCCGTCGCCACAGACGACGCCGCCACCGCCAGGACCTGCTTCGCAGCCAATGCCCCCTGGTGGAATGGCGCAGCGACAACCCCAGAGCATGCCGCCTTTTGGTCGGCCTCCGGTGACCGGACCAGCTTCCCGCCCGCTTAATCATACGCAATCTGTTCAATATTGTCGCTCCTGTGGGAGTCCACTCAAGCCTGGGGCCCGTTTTTGTGGAGTGTGCGGTCGCCCAACGGGCCTTTAGGATTGTGGGGCATTTGCTTGTGGAGTCGTGTAAAACTCTCGCCGGTAGCAGAACTGGGGAAATAAAATATTTGCGATGGCGGAGGGATAGAGAGGGGGCATTCTGATGGACACCATTATTGTGACGATTCGAGTTCCAATCTTAGGCGAGGAATTTGATTTGGAGATACCGGCGGAGGCCAGTATCAAGGGTCTGGTTGAGATGCTTGTTTCGACGATGGGACTTGACCCGGGGGATGGTCACATTTCGCCGTGGAAGGTTACAGCCGAGCCGGGAAGTCGGGTGCTTAAGCGCAACGACACCTTGCTGGACGCCGGCGTTGTCGACGGCACTATCCTCGTTGTTGATAAAGCATAAGGGGGCCTAACCATGGATGAAATGACATTACATTTATACTATGGTAATAAATTTAGGGAATTTGATTTGGCGGATATCACCCGGGATGCTGTGTCCATCGGCAGCGATTTATCTGACGATATTTATATCGCCTCGCCTGCTGTCGGTGTGCGTCACGCCTACCTGGAATATCTCGAGGATCGTCTCTATATCTCAAATCCTGCGGCGCTGCCTCTTTCCCACAACGGACGCCCTGTCAGCCGTCAGCCGGTTAATCCTGGTGACATTTTTATCTTTGGCAGCCCCGAGGACCCTAATTGCGTGGTCATGATCGCCCAGCGCAAAGGCGAATACTCGGGTAGTTTGAATTACTATAAAATCAAGGGACTGGATCAGATAACGATTGGTCGGGACGAGAGCAACAATATCGCCTATCAAAATCTGCTCGTCTCGAAAAATCACGCCCGCTTTACCCGGATTGGGGACGAGAGTCAATGGCAGATTGAAGACCTTAGCTCGAATAACGGGATCTATGTCAATGGCGAACGAGTGACCAGCCTTCAGCTTGCTCCCGGTGATATCATTCATGTCGCCGGTTATCGGATTGTTTTTGATGAGGATTCTTTGGGCATCGAGAACGTGGGTAGCGGAGTGCGCATTGTCGGGTTGAGTCAATTAGAGAAAACGCGCTCGCCTCATATATTCTTTCAGCGTTCACCCCGGATGGAGCCGGACGTGCCTCGGGGCGAGGTAGAGATGCCCAGGCCTCCAGCCAGGGGAATCAAGCCCAATATCAATTGGGCTCCGATTCTAGTCATGCCGATTTTAATGATCTGTGTTTTCCTGCTGATGGTTATCTTCATGCCCAGTGGAATGATGATGCTGCTGATGATGCCGATGGCCGTTGGCTCAGTTTTCGTTGGTGTGCTCAACTATAACTCGCAAAAGAAAAAATACGGGATGGACGAAGGTGCCCGCTCGGCGATGTATCAGCGAGAGATTGTCGGTATTTCTAAGATGGTGGATAAACTCCGACAACGACAACAGAAAACCGTTCTCTTCAACCATCCTGATCCCGTAGTCTGCCAGAATTTCGCCGCTAACCGCAATCGTCGCCTCTGGGAGCGGACGCCGGATAGTCGGGATTTTTTATCCTTGCGAATGGGCAAGGGGACCGATGTACTTCAGATTAGTATCAAGCCCCCCCGCGCCGAGATGAATATTGATCCGGATCCACTGATTGTCGAGGCCTATCGTCTAGCCAAGCAATACCGGAATGTGCCGGATTCGCCAATTTGTGCGCCGCTGGGCAAGGATCGAGTTATTGGTGTGGCCGGAGCCAGGCCGATGCTGCTGCAGACCATGCGAAATATGGTGATGCAGCTGGCGACGCACCATTCCTACGATGAAGTCAAAATCGTCGCTCTCTTTCCCTACGATGAAAGCGAAGAATGGGAGTGGATGCGCTGGTTGCCCCACGTTTGGGACGAGTCCCGGCGGACGCGTTACCTGCTACGGGATAAAATCGGGGCCCAGCGGATTCTTGAAGATTTACAAGAGATATTGCGCGGGCGGGAGGACTCTGCCAAAGATCCGATCAATCGTGGCAAGTTTTTCTCACCTCACTATGTTTTCATTATTGCGGACAATAGCTTGGTTGAAGGGGAAGCCATTATGCGGATGCTGGCTAACGCCGAGGCGATCCCGGCTGTCTCAATTCTCTACCTGAACGAGAAGATTGAGATGCTGCCGCGTGATTGTAAGCAGATTGTCCGGGTGGACAATTACGATGGCCAGATTACACCTCGGGAAAGCACTGCAAATTTCCGCGTTTTTAAATTGGATCGGGTCAGCCACCAGGAAGCGGAGAATTTTGCCCGCCTGCTGGCACCTGTCCGGCTACGCCTGGTCGCTTCACCTAACTCGATGCCGGAGTATCTGCCCTTCCTTGCGATGTTTGACGCCGATGGCGTCGAAGCTCTCCATGCCGCCCAGCTCTGGGAAAAAAGCCAGCCGGAGCGCTCTTTGGCCGCCGTCGTCGGGGTCAAGGGTGGCGGGAAAAAGATGATGCTGGATATTCACGACAAGTTTCACGGTCCGCATGGTCTCGTGGCAGGGACGACTGGCTCGGGTAAATCCGAGTTGCTTCAATCGCTAATTCTCTCGCTGGGGATTAATTATCATCCCTACGATGTCAGTTTTGTCCTCGTCGATTACAAGGGCGGCGGTATGGCTAATCTTTTTAAGGGAATGCCGCATCTGGCCGGGATTATCACGAATCTAGGTGGCAATGAGACAAATCGGGCCTTGTTGTCACTTCAAGGCGAATTAAAGCGGCGGCAACGCCTTTTTGACCAGTACAGCGTTAATAATATTCAAAAATATCAGCACATGTATCGGACCGATAGCGCTGCCCGGGAAGCAGGGATGGAACCACTGCCGCACCTGGTTCTCGTCGTTGACGAGTTTGCCGAGCTGAAAGCCGAGCAACCGCAATTCATGAGTGAACTGGTCAGCGCGGCCCGCATCGGACGGACGCTGGGGATTCATCTGATCTTGGCGACGCAAAAACCATCCGGCGTCGTCGATACGCAAATTTGGTCTAACGCCCGTTTTCGGATTTCCTTGCGGGTTCAGGAACGCAACGACAGCATGGAGGTTTTGAAGCGTCCCGATGCCGCCTTTATCAAAATACCCGGCCGTGCCTACATGCAGGTCGGTAACGATGAAGTTTTTGAACTCTTTCAGTCGGCCTACAGCGGTGCGGAATACATTGACAAAAACAGCACTAGCCGCAATGCGCAGCGGGAAGTATTCCGCCTCGAGCTGGACGGTAGCCGTCGTCAGTTCTATTCCTCGGTGCAGGCCCAACAGCAAATCGAATCTTACACACAATTACAGGCAGTCATCGAATACTTGGCACGGACAGCCGAGGAGAATAATATTATTCCCTTGCCCCAGACGTGGCTGCCACCATTACCGGAATTGTTCCCGCTAGCTGAGCTCGCTACTTTGGCGCCTCTGCTCAAGAAAATCCAGTGGTCAGCGGAGGCGGTGCCGGATATGGCGGCAATTGTCGGACGCATCGATAATCCATCCGGGCAGGAACAGCCTGAGCTTGCACTTAATTTTGGTAGCGAGGGGCATTACATAATTTATGGAGCGCCTGCTTCAGGGAAAACAACGACGATTTATACGATTGTTTTGTCTCTGGCTTTGACGCATTCACCGGAAGATTTCAATGCTTATATCATCGATTTTGGCGGGCGTACCCTGCGCGCGCTAGGTGATCTGCCCCACGTCGGCGACGTGGTGATGGTGGACGAAAGTGAAAAATTCAAGAAACTTTTGCGAATGCTCCTGAAGGAAATGGATCGGCGCAAAGAGCTTTTTGCCAGCGCTTCGGTGGGCTCGGCAGCGGCTTGGCGCCAATCGACGGGGAAAAAGATTCCCTCGATTTTGGTGGCAATCGACAACTATGCCGCAATGGGCGAGCTCTATCCGGATGCTGAAGAGCAGTTTGTTCAAGTGGCCCGCGAGGGAGGCAACCTTGGAGTTCATCTTCTAATTACGGGCAACAGCGCTGCTGCGGTCCGTTACCGCATGACTTCCAATATCAAGGCAGTTTTGACATTGCAGCTAGCGGATAAGTCCGAGTACACTGGTCTGGTGGGGCGGCCTGTTTCTTACCCGCCGAATTTGCCTGGCCGTGGCCTGGTGCGGGGCAATCCGCCTCTGGAGTGCCAGGTGGCTTTGCCGGTTGCCGGAGCCAGC
>CAZWXO010000082.1:0-3542 GCA_964637885.1 uncultured bacterium | reverse complement strand
GAGTGAGCGGGCCGATGCCTTGAAAGAGATGGTCAAGGAGGTTGCAGCGGCATGGAAGGGAGCAGTGGCGAAACCGATTCCGATGCTGCCCGAGCGTTTGCTCCCCTCCGACATCGAAGGGATGGATGCCTACAAGAAAATTGTCCAGGAACAGCCTTACTTTGTCCCCCTCGGTGTCGAGGTGGAAGACCTGGAAATAGCCGGGGCCGATGGAACGCAAAGCTCGATCTGCCTCATCGCTGGTGGTCCTCAGTCAGGTAAAACCACTGTCCTCAAGAATATCATTGGCAATATCAATAAACGCCATACGCCAGAAACAGGTCAGGTTTTCGTTGTCGACTCGATGACGATGCCGTTAATCGATATGCCAAAACTGCCAGTGGTCACCCAGTACGCGGGCAATGGGGAAGAGTGGACCGAGATGTACGCTAATCTGGTCGTCGCTCTCGATGAGCAAAAGGCGGAAATGACCCGGATTCGTAGCGGTGAGGACGAGAACGGGGTCCTCGATGCGCCATTCATTTGGCTCGTAATCGATGATTTAGCAGGCTTTTTGCAACTTGCACAGGCTGATGACAAGCAATGGCTGGAAAATATTATCCGCCGGGAGCGCGGCCTCAAATTTCAGATGGTGGTCGCCGGGCAGCTTTCCGACCTCAACGCTGCTTATGAAAACCTTTCCCGGGGCATCAAGGAGATGCAACAGGGGCTGCTCTTGTCTGATTTTGGCAATCAACAAACTTTTAATATTCGTTTACCCTTCCAGGAGGTTAACCGTCAGGGGCGGGTCGGCGATGCGTATCACATTAATCGTGGTGTCTTTAAGCGTCTGCGCTTGCCTATCGGCGGGTTCTAAACGCTCGGTGGGAGCTGGCAAGTGAGGAAAGGTGGTGATTGGCATGAGAATTATTGTCCGGGAGAATTCCCTTCTCGACGCCGCGGCCCGGTTTAGCCAAATGGCTAGTCGTTTGGAGGAGGCGTGTCAAAGCATGCGTCAGAGCTTTGAAAGCTTGGATGCTCAGTCAGATGCCATTGCCGCGCTACGCACCCATGTCTACGAAGCGATTTCCCGCGGCGAAAGGCTGGCGGGTGGGAGCGATGAATTTGCCTCCTTTATGCAGAAAACTGTCTACGAATTTTCGGATGCGGATCGGTTTGCCGCTGATTCCGTTACCCGCACCGCGAACGATTTTGCTGATTTGACGAAACGGGTAGCTGCCTTTGCCGCTGTCCCGGTACCTTCCCACTTTCAACCCGTTGGGAGCAAAGATCGTGTCCTCCTGGAGAGTACCGGTTCGCTTAACTGGTTGAACAATCTTATCCGCAGTTAGCGCCTTGTAATTGTGAGAGTAGGGATTTATTATGGGAGAAGATAATAACAACAATTCCGGCAGCTGGACCAGCAAGGTGGTGACATTTTTGCGGAGTTGCCCGATCGTGAGGAATATGATGGCCGAGCCATTGCGTTTTAAATTGTCTGACCATGAATTGATTCTTGCTACAGCATATCTGGGCGGTAGGCAGCTAAGGGGAATCCCTGACGCCTTTGCCACTGCTTCAGAGGAAAGTGCGCGCAAGGCTTGGAGCGATGCTTTAGTCAGCTTTCAGGCTAAAGGCTACGGAGAAGTCGACGGGCAGGGCAGGCTTGTTCTCGATGCAAATCTTGCGGATGCCTTGCGCAGCTCAGGTAGCCCGCTTCGCTCGCTGAATGTGGTCAGGGTAGCGCCGGGCCAGCCGGACAGTCACTTTTTCTTTAACGCTGCTAATCGTCGTTTTGCCAGTATTGTGCCGTGTGATGCGGAGTATCGTATTAGTCTCTATCCGTCTTCGACAGCGGCAGCGGCGGAACTGGTGGAATTCGTCGCGGTAAAAGATGCGGCGCCAAGTGAAATTGGCACGATGCATCGCTCCGGCATCGCCGCACTCAGGGCAGCCATCGCGACAGAAGACATTGCCGCTATCGACCGCCTTTCGGCCAAGCTTAAATCTCCGGAAAAATTTATTAGCTGTCTCAGGAGATCTGCCGAGGCAGTATTGTTGGAATTGCTGACTTATGATAGTGCCGGTTTCCTGCTCCGGCAGGAGACGCAGGAAATTATAATATCTGGCGAGGCAAGCCTAAGACTCTCTGTTTTGCGTCATGGGGATGACCCATTGTATCGCATCAGTAGCTTTAACTCCGGCCGTCTCCGCAGTGAGGCAGAAAGTTTTTTAAGCTAGTTGACCGTTTTGTGCAGGAGGTGATGGTGTTTATCTCGAATAGATGGAACAGGCTAAAATTAATTTATAGGGGGGATTTCTTATGGCTGGGACTATTAAAATCACACCTGAACAAGCCAGGGCTGTGGCGGCGGTCTTCCGCGCCAAGAGCCAGGAAACCGAAGCCATGCGTACTGAATTGAATACTCAGGTCAACAGCATGCAACCTGACTGGGAAGGTATGGCCTCAATGAAGTTTTATCAGGAATTTCTTTCTTGGGATCAAACAATGCTTCGTTTTGTCGGCCTCCTCGAGCAAATTGCCCAGGAGCTGGAAAAAATTGCTCTCCAATTGGAGCAGACCGATCAGCAGCTTTCCAGTGGGATGAATGTTCAGTTTTAAGTTTTTTAAACCCGGGATTGCTACGGCAATCCCGGGTTTTTTATTTGGCAATAGAATGTGATAACAGGACATTGCTACTACTACAGCACTTTCGCCTCATCTTCGAGATTGAGTTCTGCGATTTTTGCTGAGGTGGGAATACCGCGCTCGTCCCAGCCGCGAATGGAGTAGTATTCCGGCAACATCTCTTCAAGATGGCTCACTCGGCCTTTCTGGCTTCCGGTTCCCAAGGGAACCCTTAGCATCCGCTCCGGCAGGGTGTCTTCCTCCGGCTCGATGCCGGCCTTTAAGTTAAAGAGCTTCTCAAAATTCCACACCCGCTCTGCAGCTTTAATTAATGACTCCGTTGTCCACTGCACTCCTGTGGCGTATTTAAGGAGCTCTGCCACTTCGACGGGAGTGACAGTGAAAGCCTGGAAGTTGCACATCCCCGTGCAATCGAAAATAGTTCCGACTTCTTGTTGGGAGATGACTAGCGCTGCTTTGCCCTCGGTAACCTCTTGCTCGACAGTGTGGATCGTGAGTTCCGGATCCGCTAAATTTGCCCGGATATGACATGCTCCACGATTGGAGGTGGCATAACTTAATCCGACCCCTTGCCCGGCCCGGGGCTCGTAGCCGGGGAACTCCTGCTTCTTAACGGTGACGGAACACTCGGGATGGCCATAGCCCTCCGCTAGGCGATAGGAACCTTCAGCCAGCTTGTCGCCAATCCCCTGCCGGAGGCCGGTCAGTCGCACCAGATCTACCATCGTCTCGGCGTTGCCGAAGCTAAGGTCAAGGCCGGTCTCGTCCGAGGTGATGTAGCCTTTGCTAAAGAGCTCCATGGCGCAGCTGATCGTGCCGGCCATACTGATCGTGTCGATGCCCATGGCGTTGCATTCATAGTTGGCCTTGATGACGGCGTCCATGTCAAAGCAGCCGCAGTTGGCGGAAAAAC
>CAZWXO010000081.1:0-10750 GCA_964637885.1 uncultured bacterium | reverse complement strand
AAGCTGGAGGGCAAGCTGGAAACTGCCCGGGCCGCCCTGCGCAAAGGATTGGATTGCCGAACAGTGGCTGAGATTACGGGATTGTCCCTTGCAGCTATAGAGGAATTGCAGCAAGAAGTTGTTAATTGACGTTAGGGAAAACACTTTCAGGCTGTCGCCCGTCTGACCACATAAATAGAGCTATAGCGCCTCCCCTCGGAAATCCATCCGAGGGGATATTTTTTTGGCGGGGGCGGGGTTACTGACACGCACCCTTCCCTTGCACTTGATAACAAAACTGTTCCCGTATCGTCTAAAGAAATCAACGTGACAGCCACCCCGTCCGAGATCGCCGAGAAAAGCTCGCCGACTTTTTCAGTAGTTTAAAAATTAACCATGGTTGCCTGAATACTAAAAAATGTGGCACAATAGAGGCCGTCCTCCGGGTCTGTGGTTGCAAGCCGATGCCAGTCGCAGGCGAAACGGCCCACGTAAGGCGGATAATGTCCGCTGAGCATGGTGCGGCTTAGATGTTAGTCCTGCCGCGCACCTTCGGGCAGCGCGAGAGAGGTAGTAGTGGGGAGCCCCTGGGCTTAGGAGCGAACCTTCCAGCAGGCGGGTGTGGGGGCAAAGACCAGGTCAGCCGGAGGACAATTTAGTTCAAAGTGGATTGCTGTTAGGGCATTGTCGTGTAGATCAGGAGAAAATGCTAATGATTAAAATTACCAATTTGGTAGTGCCACTCACCTATGACAAGGATATTTTAGTGAGGTTGGTGGCGGAGCGGCTGGCAGTTGAAGCAGTGTGTGTCGAAAATGTCGAGATCGTGCAACGCGGGGTAGTGACAAAAGACATCGAGGATGTTCATTTTAAGATGTCGGTCCGGGTTAGCATTGCGGGGAATGAAAGGGACGTTGTCAGGCGGAGCAAGGACAAATGTATTTCGCAGGAAGTGCAGCTGCCAAACTATCAGGTGACAAAAACAAAACTAGTTAGGCGCCCCGTTGTGATTGGTTCAGGCCCAGCGGGGCTTTTTGCTGCCTTGATCTTAGCTGAGGCGGGAGTTAGCCCGATTGTGTTGGAGCGGGGCCTCGATGTCGATCATCGGACACGCAAAGTTGAGGAATTCTGGCAAAGCGGGGCCCTGGATACGCAGAGCAACGTCCAGTTCGGCGAGGGCGGCGCCGGCACTTTTTCTGATGGGAAGCTGAAAATCGGCGCCCTGAGCCGGCGAAAAGTAAAAATACTCAATGAGTTGGTCGAGGCCGGAGCTCCGTCGGAGATTCTTTACCTGGGCAAGCCGCATATCGGCACCGATCGCCTGCGGGAGACGGTGAAAGCGTTGCGGCGCAAGATTATCCGCCTCGGCGGTGAGGTGCGGTTCGGAGCGCAGCTGACGGATGTTCTGCACCAGGCAGGGATGGTTATGGGAGTGCGGTTTTGTCAGGCAGGGCGGGTCGAGGAGATTGAGGCAGACAATATTGTCCTTGCGATCGGCCACAGCGCCCGGGATACGCTGGCAAGTTTGTACCGCAATGGTGTTGTGATGGAGCAAAAGGCCATCGCTATCGGGGTGCGGATCGAGCATTCGCAAGAGTTGATAGATCGCCTCAAGTATGGCAGCTTTGCCGGCCACGCCGAACTTACAGCGGCGGATTACCAGATGGTCGTGCACTTGCCGTCGGGTCGCAATGTGTATACTTTCTGCATGTGTCCGGGGGGAGTGGTGGTGGCGGCTGCGTCGGAAGGGAATGCTTTGGTGACTAACGGGATGAGCCACTTCGCCCGGGCAGGCTTGAACGCTAATGCGTCCCTCCTCGTGACTCTCCGGACGAATGATTATGGTAGCGATTGCCCCTTGGCAGGGATCGAGGTGCAGCGGCGCATTGAGGCGGCGGCCTTTGTCGCCGGGGGTGGGGGATACCGGGCCCCGGTGCAGCGGTTGGAAGATTTTCTGCATAAAAGGGACACTGTCGCCTTGGGCAATGTCGTGCCCAGCTACCGGCCAGGGGTGCGGTTTGCCCAATGTGACAGTTATTTACCGGGATACGTCGCCGAGTCACTGCGGCAGGGAATCAAGGAAATGGGGGAGTGGTGGCCGGGTTTTCTCGATTTGGATGCAGTGATCACGGGGGCGGAGACGCGGAGCTCTTCGCCGGTTCGGATTGTGAGGGAGGATAGCTGCGAAGCGCGGGGGATTAAGGGATTGTGGCCGTGCGGCGAAGGAGCGGGCTATGCCGGGGGAATCATCTCGGCGGCTGTCGATGGGATAATTTGTGCCGAAGGTATTTTAGGGGTTTGAACAGCCATCTTGCATAAATATAAATTAAAATGTAAAATGATGCTTAATTGCAGAATAATTAAGGGGGATTCCAAATGAAAAAGTGGTTGAAGCAGAGCATTATTGGTCTAATTATTGTGGCCATGGCGGCAGTGGCTGTCGGTTGTGGCGGTGGCGGAGCTGCCGAAGAAGAGAGCCAAAGCTTGTTGGACAGCATTATGGAAAAGGGTGTCATCACTATTGCCACCAGTCCTGATTACCCGCCCTTTGAATTTATTGACGATGAGGGTGCTGTGGCAGGACTGGACATTGATTTGATCAATGCCATCGCCGAAGAGATGGGCGTGACGGTCGAAATCAGCCAGATGGGCTTTGATAGCATTATCGGTGCCGTCAAGGCAGGTCAGATTGATATTGGAGTTTCCGGCTTTACTGTCACTGAGGAACGCAAAGAAAGTGTCGATTTTACGACAACTTATTTTACGGGCGGACAGGTTATTATCGCTAAGCAGCCGGGGATGGAGACAGGCATCAAAGGCGCTGCGGACCTGAATGGCAAGCTTGTCGGGGCCCAGCTGGGCACTACCGGCGAAGAAGCCGCTAATGCGATTGAAGGGGCTGAAGTCAAGCCTTACGAGGATTTCCTCGTCGCTATTCAAGACCTTAAGAGCGGCAACATCGATGCTGTTGTGGGTGATATTCTAGTAGCCGAAGGCGTCGTCGCTAAAAATATGGATCTAGGGATTGTCGGGGACCCTCTCAACGCCGAAGAGACAGCGATTGTTGTCGCTAAGGGCAACGAGGATCTGGTGGCGGCCCTTGACGAAGCCATCGCAAAGATCAAAGCGAGCGGCAAGTATGATGAAATCGTCAGCAAGTGGGCTGGCATGGAAACGGAATAAACCCGCCAAAGGGTTTTTGGTAGCGGTTACAAGGGCCACGGTGACGCAAAATATTGCTGTCACCGTGGTTTCCTGCTGATAGGAGGGTCACAGGATGGGACTAGATTTTTCCCAGACAGTTTTCGCCCACTGGACATGGTATCTGGATGGGGCGTGGAAGACAATTATGATTACGATGGGGGCAGTGGGCATCGGTATCGTCCTTGGTTTTATCATCGGGATGGGGCGGATTGCCAAGCACCGTATCTTTCGTTGGCCGGCAGATCTCTATGTGGAGATCATCCGCGGGACGCCGATGCTCTTGCAATTATATATTCTTTATTTCGGATTCCCTCAAGTATATACGATTTTGACGGGGGCCGCCTTGCGCCCGGACCCCTTCATCACCGGGATGATTGGACTGGGGATTAACAGCGGGGCCTACGTGGCGGAGATCGTGCGGGCCGGGATTCAGTCGATTAAAAAAGGGCAGATGGAGGCGGCCCGGTCGCTGGGGCTGACCCATGGGCAGGCGATGTGGTATGTCATTCTCCCCCAGGCTTTTCGGGTGGTCTTGCCGCCCCTGGGCAATGAGTTTATCGTCCTTTTAAAGGATTCCTCCCTGGTTTCCACTTTTGGATATGTGGAGCTGATGCGGACGGCGCGGATCATCGGGACGAAGTATTACGCCCCCTTTGAGCCCCTCATCGCAGTAGCCGTCATTTATCTGGTTTTGACCTTTACCATTTCCCGGGGAGTGGCCTATATGGAAAGGAGGTTGACTCCTAAGCATGATTAAGGTGGTTGATTTAAACAAACGCTTTGGCAAACTGCACGTTCTTAAAGACATTAATACTCAGGTCAGTGCCGGAGAAGTGGTTTGCGTTATCGGTCCCTCCGGTTCGGGGAAGAGTACTTTTTTAAGGTGCCTCAATAAGCTGGAAGAGGCGACTAGTGGGGATATTTATATTGAAGGGGTCGATATCTGTGACAAGAAGACGGATATCAACAAAGTGCGAACGGAGATCGGGATGGTCTTTCAGCAGTTCAATCTGTTTCCGCATATGCGGGTCATCGACAACCTGATGCTGGCTCCGCTCAAGGTGCGCAAAGAGAGCTCCGATGCAGTTTACAAAAGGGCAGTTGCTCTTTTGGAAAAAGTCGGCCTGGCGGAAAAGGAGCGGGCGTACCCGGACCAGCTTTCCGGCGGGCAGCAACAGCGCGTCGCCATTGCCCGGGCGCTGGCGATGGAGCCCAATATCATGCTTTTTGATGAGCCGACTTCTTCCCTCGATCCGGAGATGGTCGGTGAGGTTTTAGAGGTCATGCTGCGCCTCGCTAATGAGGGGATGACGATGGTGGTGGTGACTCACGAGATGGGGTTTGCCCGGGAAGTCGGAGATCGGGTCTTGTTCATGGATGACGGCGTCATCTTAGAGGAGGGCAAGCCGGAGCAAATATTTAGCAGTCCGCAGCATTCACGCTTGCAAGAATTTTTAGGAAAAATATTATAATTTTTTTTGTGGATTGTGCAGGAGATTCGCATTTCGGTGTCGAAGTATGAATTTATCCACAGGATGACGAGAGGAGTGGTTTTTAATGAAATTCGACATCGTAGGAAGAAATGTGGAGGTAAGCCCCGCCATGCAGGAGTACGTCGAGAAGAAAATCGGCAAACTCAAAAAGTACTTTGATGGAGTTGACAAGGTTGACACCCGGGTCACCTTCAAGGTTGAAAAGGGCAAGCACATCGTCGAAGTGACAATTCCGTTGCATGGCACTATTATCCGAGGGGAGGAACGTAGTGGAGACATGTACGCCTCTGTTGACCTGGTAGCGGAAAAGCTGGAAAGACAGTTGGCCCGTTATAAGGACAGGGTCAATCATCGCCGCTCTGTTCACGGCGTTCATGGGCAACATGAGGCCAAAATTATTAACGAGGCAGTTGTCGAGATGCCAGGTGAGGACTTTCCTAAGCTGATGCGGACGAAAAGGTTTGATTTCAAACCGATGGATGCCGAAGAAGCGGTAATGCAGATGGATTTGATTGGCCACGATTTTTATGTTTTTGCAAATTCATCGACCAACAAGGTCAACGTGGTCTATCGCCGCCGCGACGGCAATTATGGATTGATTGAGCCAAATTTTTAGAAATCAGGGATGACAATCGAATATGATTTAAAAGTGACCCCAGGCCGACAGGCATTTCCCTGCTGGCTTGGGGTTCGATTTTATCGGGAGAAAATCGGGGTGAATTGCGATTGTATACACAATTTGTCCATTGAAAGACGGCTTGCTTTATGTTAGATTATTCTTGGCAAGAATACTTTTGTGTGAATCGAATATTGGCCCCATATATTTTCAGGGATATGGCCTGACTGTTTCTACCCGGCGACCTTAAAATGCCGGACTATGGGTTTTTACTTGGGGCTTGAGGCTTTCTGAGTAGCAGCGTCGCTGTTGCCCGGAAGGCCTTTGGTTTTTAAAAAAATGAATTACAGGAGGGGACAAAATGCGAAAAATGCTTCGCACAGTCGGTATGTTGGTAGCCCTGACCATGGTGGCAACGGTTTTCTTAACTGCATGTGGCCAGGAAGCTGAAGAGGCCGATTCCGTAGAGGAAAAATTCAAGGTTGGATTTGTTTATGTTGGCCCGGTAGGGGATGCTGGATGGACATTTGCTCACGATGTCGGTCGCAAGTACATGGAAGAGCAATTGCCTAACGTGGAGTCGATTTTCGTCGAATCCGTACCGGAGGGCGCCGATGCTGAACGTGTCATCGCTGATTTGGCTGAGAAGGGCTGCAAGGCTATCTTTACTACTTCTTTTGGCTACATGGATGCCACGATCAACGTTGCCAAGAACTATCCCGATGTTCATTTCTTCCATTGCTCAGGTTACAAAAGAGCGGATAATGTTTCGACCTATTTTGGTCGCGAGCATCAATCCCGCTACTTGGCCGGTATCGCTGCTGGCGCGATGACCAAAAGCAATCAGCTTGGTTATGTTGCTGCTTTCCCGATTCCCGAGGTTGTTCGCGGGATCAATGCATTTACTTTAGGTGTCCAGGAAGTCAATCCTGATGCCGTCGTTAAAGTTGTCTGGACTAATACCTGGTACGATCCTGCCAAAGAAAAAGAAGCTGCGCTCAGCTTGCTTGATCAGGGTTGCGATGTAATGGCTCAGCATCAGGATAGCCCGGCCGTTCAGCAAGCTGCTGAAGAGCGCGGCGCGTATGCTGTGGGTAATGATTCGGATATGCGTCCGTTTGCGCCTAACGCTAATCTGACCAGCCCTCTCTTTGTCTGGGGCCCGTACTATGTTGAAGCGATCACGGGTGTGATGGAAGGCACTTGGGTTTCTAGTGATTTCTGGGGTGGCTTCGCTGAGGGCACGACAGAGCTAGCACCTCTAGCCGATTTCATTCCGCAGAACATCAAAGATCTCATCGCTGCTAAAAAAGCGGAGATTACCCAAGGTGAGTTTGATATGTTTGTAGGACCAATCATGGATCAGAGCGGCGCAGTCCGGGTTGCTGACGGCGTTGGCATGACGGATGAGGAAATACTGAGCTTTGACTGGTTTATCAAGGGTGTTGAGGGAACGGTCCCCAAATAAATTGGAACCGGACCAAGTAGACTAAAGAAATGAATCGGGAACAGATGCGCTACACTAAGTGCGTCTGTTCCCGCTTTTCACGCTTTTTAACAATTAGTTGTTGGTGGGGCATGGGTTTTTAAGACGTAGCAATGTCTGTTATCGTGCACATTGCGCAATTGTGCGTCAATCCGCGCATCGCCAACAGTTAATTGGTTAGTGTTAGCAAGGCAGTTAAATTATTTCGCCGGATGGCGAAGCGGCTCGGGTTTTCGAGTATAATTCTATTTATCTGCCATTTGATACGCTGATTGGGTAGCGGGCATCACATTTTTTGAGAGGAGTGCTGGAGATGACGCAGGCGGCACTGGTGCGAATGCAGGGAATTACAAAGCGCTTTCCGGGAGTCATTGCCAACGAAAATGTCTCATTTTCTGTACGCCCGGGGGAGATTCATGCGCTATTAGGAGAAAACGGTGCCGGGAAGAGCACATTGATGAGCATTTTGGCCGGTCTGTATCGCCCTGATGAGGGGGAGCTTTTTGTCGGTGAGAAACGGATGCATTTTCGCTCGCCTCGGGATGCGTCGCGGGCTGGCATTGGGATGATTCACCAGCATTTTAAGCTTGTGCAGCCATTATCTGTGGCCGAGAACGTCGTTTTAGGCACACCTCGGCTTCCACTGCTTTTTGACGCAAGAAAAGTCGCAAATTCGATCGCTGAGTTCGCAGCATCTTACGATTTCAAAATCGATCCTTTGGCAAAAATTTGGCAACTTTCGGTCGGGGAGCAGCAGCGCGTCGAGATAATCAAGGTTTTATACCGCGGAGCCAAGATTTTGGTCTTGGATGAACCGACGACAGTCTTGACTCCGGGGGAAACCCGGGAGCTATTCACCGCAATGCGCAATTTGACAGACCATGGTTGTGCGATCGTCATGATTACTCACAAAATGGAAGAAGTTCTTGAAATAGCCGATACCATTTCAGTTTTGCGCAAAGGACGCCTCGTGGGGGAGCGGACCCGGGCGGAAGCGACGGAGACGGACCTGGCGAAGATGATGGTTGGACGGGAAGTCCTTCTTTTTGATAAGCGGGCCACAAATGTCAAGGGCGATGAGATTTTGCGTCTCGATAATGTTAATGCTCAGAGTGATCGCGGGCTAGCAGCCCTGGATAATATTTCGCTGCACATTCGCGAGGGTGAAATATTAGGTGTTGCCGGCGTGGCCGGCAATGGGCAAAAAGAGCTGGCGGAAATAGTCGCTGGCTTACGTCCTGTCTCTGCTGGCCGTATGCGGCTGAAAGGAACCGATGTGACGGGGCATGATGTCCGGTCCTTAACTCGGGAGGGCATCAGATTTGTTCCCGAAGATCGTTTGGGAATGGGTTTGGTGGCGAACATGAATATTATCGACAATCTTCTTCTAAAGGATTATTGTCGCCGTGAATATTCCCGGGGGCCTTGGATCAACCGACGCCACGCCCGAGCTGTTGCGGCGCGGATGGTGGATAAGTTCAATGTCTATTCAGCGGGCTTAGACGCTCCGGTGCGGTTGATGTCTGGGGGGAATATGCAGAAACTTCTCTTTGCCCGGGAGGTGACTTCGCGAAATGCTCATCTGCTAATCGCCTCATACCCGGTTCGGGGCCTTGATATCGGCGCTACGGATAATGTTTACAATTTACTACTTGGACAGCGGGAGCGCGGGCGTGGGGTCCTCTTTATCACCGAGGATTTAGATGCGCTGTTGTCCCTTTCAGACCGGATAATCGTCATGTTTGAAGGTAGAATTATGGGCGAATTTCCGGCTAAACACGCCGATATCGAAAAAATTGGCTTGTTGATGGCGGGGAAGAGTGTGACGGAGGGGGTAGCCTGATGAAGTTTTCTATCCCCATTGGGGAAAGGCACTTGGAAATCGAGAAGCGCCTGACTGCTCCATGGTGGAAGCTTTTGGTTGTCAATCTGGTGGCTGTTGCTTTAGCAGTTGTGACGGGGGGTGTGTTCCTGGCGTTGACGGGGCACGATCCTTTTGAGGTCTATTCATTGATGCTTTCTGGTGCTTTTGGTAGCAATTACGCCGTTTCAGAAACCATCGTCAAGGCGATTCCGTTGCTGCTATGTGGCCTGGGGGTTGGAGCAGCTTTCCGGATGAAGCTGTGGAATATCGGCGCCGAAGGGCAACTCTACATGGGTGGACTGGCAGCGGCGGCTGTTGCCTTTGCTTTTCCTGAGCTTCCGGCCGGTGCGATGCTACCGCTGATGTTTGGGGCTGGAATGCTGGGCGGAGGGCTTTGGGCCCTGCTGGCGGCAGTTCCTCGGGCGATGCTGGGAGTCAATGAAACTTTAACGACTTTGATGCTCAATTATATCGGAGTTTTGGTGGCCGACTGGCTGGTGCATGGTCGCTGGAAAGATCCGGCGGCTCTTAATTTTCCGTTGTCTCCTGAGTTTGCCACAGCCGCCTGGCTCCCGGTCTTGCCTGGTAGCCGCGTCCATGCCGGACTCTTGATGGGGCTGGCTTTTGCGGTCATCTTGTGGTTTGTTTATCGCCACAGCAAGTGGGGCTACGAGACAGCTGTCATCGGAGAGAGTCCGGAAACTGCCCGCTATGCCGGGATTCCCGTGGGACGTAATATTATTTTAGTAATGTTTTTATCCGGAGCTTTGGCGGGACTCGCGGGGATGGCGGAGCTGGCAGGAGTGATTCATCGGGTTCAGCCGAATTTTTCCCCTGGGTACGGCTATACGGCGATAATCGTGGCCTGGCTGTCACGCCTTAATCCCCTTTTGACGGTTCCTGTAGCAGTCTTGATGGCGGCACTGCTGGTTGGAGGCTTTGCGGTGCAGACTTCGGGACTTCCGGCGGCGACGGCGGCGATGCTCCAGGGGGCGATTTTATTCTTTGTCCTGGGTTCGGATATTTTTCTAAATTATCGATTTGTTCTGCGCAACCACAAGGGAGGTCAAGCCGATGACTGAAACGCTGATTTTACTCATGGCGACAGCTGTCACTGCCGGTACCCCACTGCTCTTTGCGGGACTGGGTGAGTTGTTGTGCGAAAAGAGTGGCAATCTTAACCTCGGCGTTGAGGGAATGATGCTGGTCGGGGCGGTATCAGGTTTTGCCGTGGCCTATTCGACGAGCAACCCTTGGCTGGGAGTGGTTGCGGCGATGCTGGCTGGAGGGATGCTGGCACTGGTCCACGCCTTTTTGACGGTGACGCTACGAGCCTCGCAAGTGGTTAGCGGTTTGGCGCTGACTTTGTTTGGCACAGGACTGTCCAGTTTTATCGGAAAAAGCTATGTGGGACTACCTTTGGCCAATCCCTTTCAAGCAATCCACGTACCTGTCTTGGGTGATATTCCCGCTATCGGTAAGATTGTTTTCGAACACGATATCCTGGTTTATCTAGGGTATGCTTTGACAATCATTGTCGGGATTTATATCTATCGGACCCGGTGGGGACTATCCCTCAGGGCTGTCGGGGAAAATCCGGCAGCAGCCGATGCGATGGGAGTGCCTGTCTTTTGGTACCGCTACGTTCATGTTTGGTTGGGAGGAGTTCTCGCTGGCTTGGGCGGAGCCTACCTATCCCTGGCCTATGTGCCGACATGGCTGGAAAACATGACTGCGGGCCGGGGCTGGATTGCCGTTGCTCTTGTTATATTCGCCACGTGGCGCCCGGGGCGTTTGTTGGTCGGGGCGTACATTTTCGGTGGGCTCGATGTCTTGGGGTTTCGCCTGCAATCCATCGGTGTGACGGTCTCGCCGTTTTTCCTTAAAATGCTCCCATATATCTTCACTGTCGTGGTGCTAATTTTTATCACCCGCAGCGTCGTCAAGAAACATGTCGGGGCACCTGGGGGGCTTGGCGTCGCCTATGACCGGGAGGAAAGGTGAACGTGTTAAGGAAAAAAGCCTGACGGCTTTTTTCCTTAACAATGCACAATGCACAATGCACAATTTGGGTAAGAATTATTAGCATAATTCCTCAGTTCTTTATG
>CAZWXO010000080.1:0-10852 GCA_964637885.1 uncultured bacterium | reverse complement strand
GGAGATCGTCAGGCTTAAAAAGGAAATAATGCACTTGATCCTGCCGGAGAAAACAGTGCAGCACCTCGAGGTCATCGGCAATGAATTAAAGGCGATGCTGCTAGAGTCCCTGGGCGATGATGACAGAAAGCAAGCGTCACCGTCAACGGTGAGGAAAGTGGATATTGAGTAGGAGGAGAGCTATGCGCATTATTTTATATACGGGTAAAGGCGGCGTCGGGAAGACCAGTATTGCTGCCGCCACCGGGATCAAACTGGCCAGAGAGGGCAAGCGGGTCATCGTGATGAGCACCGACCAAGCCCACAGTCTGGCGGATGCCTTGCAAATCAAATTGACATATGAGCCGACACCAGTCATCGAAAATCTCGATGCGATGGAAATTGATGTGGTGCGAGAAAGTGAACGGGCATGGGGAGAAATGCAGGGATTCATCAAAAGCCTGATCACCTCCCGGGCTCAAGATGGTATCGAAGTGGAAGAATTGTTGGTCTTTCCGGGGCTGGAGGAATTGTTTGCCCTATTTAAAATTCTCGACATTTACGAGGCGGATGCTTACGATGTCTTAATCGTTGATTGCGCCCCAACTGGGGAAACACTGTCGCTTTTAAAATTCCCGGAAGTTTTTGGTCAGATGATCGAAAAAGTATTGCCGATGAAGCGAAAAATGGTCAAAGTGGCCGGGCCTCTAATTCAAAAGGTGACTAAAATACCGATGCCTAAGGATTCACTGTTTGCCGAGTTTGAAATGCTGTTTGAAAAGCTGGAGCGGCTCCAGACGTTGATGCTTAACAAAGCGATTGTTTCATTGAGAATCGTCACAACGCCGGAGAAGATCGTCATCAAAGAGACTAAGCGAAATTTCACATGTCTGCACCTTTACGATTACAACGTCGATGCGATTATTGTCAACAAAGTCTATCCCCAAGAGGCGCTGGAAGGCTATTTTAATAAGTGGGTGACGCTACAGGAGGAAGGCCTAAGGGAGCTGGAGGAAAGCTTTCGGGAGATTCCAATTTTTCAGCTGATGCTGCAAAAACATGAGCTGAACAGCGTTCCGGTCCTGGAAGCAGTCAGTACGTTTTACGGCGAGGCGCACACCGAAGCTATTTTGGCGTCGCAAAAGATCTTTAGCGTTGTCAAAGACGGTGAGAATCAGCGACTGGACATTTATTTGCCGTTTATGGAGAAAGAGGAAATGGATCTGGGTCAAAGCGGCGGCGAATTACATCTGGCCATTCGCAACGAAAAACGCTGTTTTTCACTACCTACACAGTTGCAGGGCAAAGAAATAGTAGCGGCCAAGCTGGAAAATGGTGTCCTCGCCATCCATTTTGCCTAGTCTGGCTAGGGATGAACAATTAACCTTTATCGGTTAACAGTTTTGGTGAGAAGTAGTGTTATTATCCTTCGCTTATAGAAAGACAGAAATAGCTGTTGGTTTTAGTCGGACGCAGAGCGCTCCGGCTATTTTTTACAAAAACTTAACATTGTGACAATAACTCCTCAATATTTCCCCTGTATCCTAAGAGCGTAGAAGAAGATGAGATGAAGAAGTGTACGGGAGGTACAGAGAAATGAAACGAGGAATATTGCTGGTTATCGATGGGATGGACACGGTGAACTATACGATGGGACACACACCGGCTATGAGCGGCTTACATGGTCGCACGACGGGGGGGACTCCCCATCCCGAAATTATCGGGGCGGGGACGACGATTACACCGATTGCCCATGGGATGATGGGGACAGGGCGCAACGTTGTGGCGCCAAGGCCTGGGGGCAGTTGTAGCGGACGTCCGTTTGATTATTACGGCATCCCCGCCGAAACGATTGGTGATGTGGCCCGGGAAGCCGGGATGAAGACGGCGGCGGTGGGCAAGAGCGAAGCCGCGATTGTCCTAGGTGGTTTTGACGACGTGGATTATCTTTTGTCAGAAAACACGGGGCTTGACCCGACGGACTGGCAGCAGGTCAGCGATGCGGCATCGGAGGCCCTGGGTAAGGTCAAGCAGGGCTTGATTGTGATTAATTTTAACGGGGTCGATGCGGCCGGACACGATATGGACACAGCCAAACTGATTAAGGCTGTGGGTGAAGCGGATATGATTGTCGAGCGGTTACTTAACGAAGCCGTCTGTGGTGAGACGATGCTGATTGTTGCTGCTGACCACGGGACCAATTCTGTGACCGGAAAGCACAACGCCGCACCGACGCCATTTTGTATTATGACCGAGCGCTTGCCGGATCGAGTAAATTTGGGAATTGTCCACAATTTCGAAATTGCTGTTACTTTTGCGGCGAATTTAGGGCTCCGTGCTCCTCATGACGCAATGGGACGGGACTTGGTGCGGGTTGCACTGTCCGGGGAAGACCGGGAGTATGATTATCATCAGCAGTTTCAGCAGCAGATGGACCGTTATCTGGCCGCCAGCAAAGAGCGTCACGAAATGGTGAGCAAGGTGGTCCGTAGCGCTTAAGTGCTGGTTGCGCGGTACGGGCTCTCGGGGGCATCCCTACTTATTAGTGCATCGCCACCTCAAAGTGCAGGATTATTCCGAGGACTCCTTTTCAAGTGGGGGTTCTATTTTTTCTTTCGCGCTTAGCGGACGGGTAGCAGAGACACAACCGATGATCCAGCAGGCCGATGCCAGGATGCCGGCGAGGAATATCCCCGGTCCGTAGGCAAGATTAAAGATATAACCGGCGACAAAGATTAATCCCATAAAGACTCCCCGCACGGCATAGACATTGGGGAGTATTCGAGCAACAATCATGGCGTAAAAGCAATAAGCCCAGGCCGAATAATGCAAGATTGTCAGGGCAAGATAGGTCCAGTCCGAGCCAGGGGGGAGCATCGCTTTGGTGCTCTCTCCGGTCAATTGCCAGATGGCATAGGCGATCAGGACGGCCCCGGCGCTGCAAATAAATAGGACTGTGACCTCGATTTTGCGCTTATAGCGCTGGAGCATCCAAAAACCGATCATGGAAAAGAAGATCAGGTAGAAGGCGACGGCGTAAATGCCGGTTCCGGCGAAGAGCCCCGTCAGTCGACCAGTCGGAGCACCATAATAATGGCCTGACAGTAAAATATTGACCAGCTCAGTCAGGACAAAGGCCCCAGTGATGACGGCGATTGATCCGGCAATCAGGATGCGGGTACTAGCGTCGCCAAAGCGGGCGTAGCGATGCTGCATCAGGTCAAGAATTTTGCTGCGAATCTTGGCGCCGGTCTGGAATAGAAACCCGGCCCGATGTCGAGCCAGGTACAGGACATAGGCGAGGATGATGACTGCGACAATGGCAAAAGAGACTGGCCCAAGGTATTGCGCGATCATGGTTTCGGCTCGCTCGCCAAACAGGATAATGGTGATGGCAACAAGGAAAAAACGACCGCCTCTACCCAGGGTTGAGGCGAGGATAAAGGTGGAGCGGCGGACGCGGCAGACTCCGGCGGTAATAGTGAAAATTTTATAGGGAATCGGAGTAAAGGCCGCCACGGCGACCGACCAGCCACCATAGCGGACGAACATCTCTTCGACTCGATCGAGGCGCTTCGAGGAAAACATTTTGTGGAGCAGCGGGCGCCCCAGTTTTTGCCCCAGATAGTATCCAAAAAGCCCTCCGAGCACCGAGGCCAAGGTTGTCAGCCCCGCATAGACTAGAGCGAGCTCCGGGTCCATCAGGCAAAGGGGAATTAAGACGACATCGGGAGGAATCGGGAAAAAAGACGATTCGGCAAAGGACATAACGAAAAGTCCGACGATGCCGTACTGAATAAAAATTATTCCTAAATCATTTAAAAAACTCAAATAATGGCCCTCACTTTATTGCATTACTTGTTTATACTATCGTAAAAATTCGCTTTAAACAACTCTTTCTCTCCGTTGACACCATCGAAGATGTTAGGTTAAGATATTAGTGTAAAAAGAATATTTTCTCGTATAATTTCGGGGATATGGCCCGATAGTTTCTACTGGCGGCCGTAAACCGCATGTCTACGGGAGAGAGTGTATCTAGGGTTCCGGCTTTTCGGGTAATAATCTCGTTGGCGACAGGTCCAAGCGATACAGGCGCTGCTGGCGCTACACCAAGGGGACAAAAGCCCGGTCGGGGAGGTTTCACCTGTTAATAGTGAATCCTGCCTGCCCGGGCTTCATTGTATTTTAAAAGAAAATGGAGGTGTCAGTTATGAAGGTAGGAATAATCATGGGAAGCGATTCCGATTGGAAAGTCATGAGTGAGGCTAAGGCCTTCCTCGACGAGGCCGGGGTGCCTTGTGATGTCTTGGTTGCTAGTGCTCACCGCACGCCGGAGGATGTGGCGGCATGGGTCAAGTCCGCCGAGGACAAGGACTATCGCGCTATTATCGCCGGGGCGGGCAAGGCGGCTCATTTGCCGGGAGTTGTGGCGGCTTTTACGGTTTTGCCCGTCATTGGCGTGCCCGTTGGGGGCGCTGATCTGGCCGGGGCCGATGCTCTGCACTCCATCGTGCAGATGCCCCCGGGAATTCCTGTCGCCACGGTGGCGATCAATGGGGCAAAAAATGCCGCGATTCTGGCTTTGGAAATCATCGGCTCCGGGGATCTGCAGATTCGGCAATGGCTAAAGGATTACCGCCAAACGATGGCAGAGCAGGTCCGCGCCAAGAATGCCCGTTTACAAGAAGAAATAAATGCCGTGAAATAACGGCGGAAAGGCTGACAAAATGGATAAATTAGATAAATTATACGAAGGTAAAGCTAAGGCTGTCTACCTTACCGAAAACCCTGACCAGGTAGTCATCGAGTATACCGACCGGGCCACTGCCTTTAACGGGCAAAAAAAGGAAGAAATCGCTGATAAGGGAGAACTCAACGCCAAAATAACAGCCCATCTCTTTAAGCTTTTGGAGGAGAAGGGGATTCCGACGCATTTCCTAGCGGCAGAGGATAAAGAAATTCTCGCTAAGAAGTTGGAGATTGTCATGGTGGAAGTGATCGTGCGCAATATCGTCGCCGGTAGTCTGGCCACCCGGGTCGGGATGCCTGAAGGGACTCCGCTCAAGACTCCGATTATGGAATATTGCTATAAAAACGACGATTTAGGTGACCCGATGATCAACAATACCCACATCGCCGCTATGGGTTTGGCCACCCGGGAGGAAATGGATCAAATCGAAGCGATGGCCTGGAAGATCAATGATATTCTTCGGGAATACATGGGAACGATCGGTATCGATCTGATCGACTTTAAGCTGGAGTTCGGCCGATACAAAGGAACGATTCTGCTTGGGGACGAAATCTCTCCCGATACCTGCCGTTTCTGGGATAAAGCCACGGGGGAGAAAATGGACAAAGATCGTTTTCGCCGGGATATGGGCGGTGTCGGCGATGCCTATCGCAAGGTTTTGTGTCGCTTGCAGGGTATTGAGGCATGACAATCGGTCTGGATGGATTAGATCTAATGGAGGGCTTGCCGGACCGGATGGAGGAAGAATGCGGCGTGTTTGGAATCTATGGGGACCAGCGCGCCGCGGAGCTATCATACCTTGGACTATATGCGCTGCAGCATCGAGGCCAGGAAAGTGCAGGAATTGCTGTCAACGATAGCAATTCCATCCGCCAACACAAAGGGATGGGCCTCGTCTCCGATGTTTTTGACGAGGATCTTTTAGAGACGATGCATGGCTCGGCGGCAATCGGGCATGTGCGCTATTCCACCACTGGCGGCAGCAATATTGCCAATGCGCAGCCGCTTTTGATTCAGTGCGCTTTGGGTAGTGTCGCCCTGGCGCATAATGGCAACTTGACCAATTCAGGAGTCCTGCGGGATTCCCTGATTCATAGTGGGGCGCTGTTTCAGGGCAGTACTGATACGGAAGTGATTGCCAACCTGCTGGCCCGTTCCCGGGCCGACAGCCTTGTCGAAGCTTTGACGGATGCCTGTTCGGCCATCGAGGGGGCGTTTTCCCTGGTGGTGCTGGCCAAGGACATGATTATCGGCATCCGCGATCCCCACGGCTTTCGTCCTTTGTGTCTGGGACAGTTAGGGGAGGCCTATATTTTAGCCTCGGAAAGTTGCGCCATCACCTCCCTGGGTGGGACGGTGATCCGGGATATCGAGGCGGGGGAAATGGTAGTGGCTGGCAAGGAAGGCTTATCATTTAAGCAGATTTGGGAGCCGCGCCACGGTTTTTGTGTTTTTGAATATATCTATTTTGCCCGGCCTGACAGTACGATTGCCCAGCGTAACGTGCATCAGGTGCGCTACGACTTGGGGCGCATTCTGGCCCGGGAGCATCCTGTCGAGGCCGATATCGTCATTCCGGTACCGGATTCGGGGATTTCCTCGGCCCTGGGTTACTCGGAATATTCAAATATTCGTTACGGCACAGGGCTTTTGAAGAACCGCTATGTTGGACGTACCTTTATTACGCCAAGCCAAAAGCAGCGGGAAAAAGCCGTCTCCATCAAGCACAATGCCATTGCTTCGGCAGTCGCCGGCAAGCGGGTTATTATGGTGGACGATTCCATCGTGCGGGGCACGACCAGTCGCAAGATTGTTAAGGCTTTGCGGGATGCTGGGGCCAAGGAAGTGCATCTGCGGGTCAGCTCGCCTCCGGTGACGCATTCGTGTTTCTTTGGAATCGACACACCAGAGCGGGAAAAGTTGGTCGCCTTTGATTCGAATGTGGAGGAGATCCGTCAGATGGTGGGGGCGGATTCCCTTGGGTATATCTCAATGGAGGGGATGCTGGAGGCTGTCGGCTTGCCAGCGCATGAGCTGTGCACAGGATGTTTCTCGGGAGACTACCCGATCGATGTGGCGGCATGTATCGAAGATGGGAGATGTGGTTGCTGTGGCGGATAGTTACGCGCAGGCCGGTGTTGATATCGATGCCGGCAATCAGGCGGTAGACCTCTACAAGAAGAGTGCCGCAAAAGCGACGCGCCCTGAGGTCATCGGGGGGCTGGGCGGTTTTGGCGGTTTTTTTGCCATGGGCAAATATGAAAACCCTGTGCTGGTGGCTGGCACTGATGGTGTCGGCACCAAGCTCAAGATTGCCTTTGCCATGGAGCGCCACGATACGATCGGCCAGGATCTGGTGGCGATGTGCGTCAATGACATCGTGACCAGTGGGGCCGAGCCCCTCTTTTTTCTGGATTATTTTGCGACGGGCAAGCTCAGCCCTGGCCAGGCGGCGCAGGTTGTCGACGGGATTGCCCAGGCCTGTGCTGAGGCGGGGTGCGCTTTGCTCGGTGGCGAGACGGCAGAGATGCCGGGATTCTACGCTCCGGGGGAGTACGATGTGGCGGGCTTTGCCGTAGGGGCAGTGGAAAGGGACGCGATTATCGATGGCAAGAATGTCCGGGTGGGGGATGCTGTCGTCGGGGTTCCGGCGAGCGGGCTGCACTCTAACGGGTTTTCTTTGGCGCGCAAGGTGCTAAAGGCAGACGATTTGGGCAAGCTGCGCGAACATTATCCCGATCTGGGCGCCAGCCTTGGCGAGGTGCTGCTGACTCCGACCCGGCTCTATGTCAAGGAGACGCTAGCCCTTGCTAGATCAGGGAAATTGTTGGCGGCAGCGCATATTACCGGAGGTGGTCTGCTGGAGAATGTTCCTCGGGTTTTGGCGGCTGGGTTGGGAGTCTGCTTTACAAGTGCCAGCTGGGAGCTGCCTCCGATTTACCCTTTAATTATGCATCGGGGTAATGTTCCTCTCCAGGATATGTATCGCACCTTTAATATGGGAATTGGAATGGCTTATATTGTCAGATCAGCAGATTTAGCGTCGACAATTGAGTTGCTGACTGCGGCTGGCTGCGGCGATGCGCGACGTATCGGCGAGGTCACGGAGGGAGGTGGCGTCACCTTTGAGTAAGGCAAAGCTAGCGCTGGGCGTGCTCGCTTCCGGGAATGGCAGTAATCTGCAGGCGATTATCGAGGCCTGTGCGGAGGGCAAGCTCGAGGCCAGTGTTGAGGTGGTTATTTCGGACAATGAAGAAGCTAAGGCGTTGGAACGAGCGCGCAAGCACGGTATCCGCGGAGTTGTCCTGCGGGCGGCGGATTATCCTAGTCGGGCAAGTTTTGACCGCGCCACATTGGATATTCTGCATCTCCATCAAGTGGATATTGTCGCCTTGGCTGGCTATATGAGGATTGTCTCACCGGTTTTTATTAATGACTACAAGGGAAGAATCGTTAACGTCCATCCCTCGCTTTTGCCTTCGTTTCCAGGACTGGATGCGATTGGGCAGGCGCTTGCTTACGGAGTCAAGGTGACGGGATGCACCGTACATTTAGTGGATGAGGGGGTTGATACCGGGCCGCCCCTAGTCCAGTGCGCTGTCGATATCAGCCCGGAAGATACCCACGACTCCTTGGCGGAAAAGATTCATGTTCAAGAACACAAGGCTTTTATCAAAGCACTTAAGATATTGATCAAGAAAATAAACAGAGAGGATGAAAACAATGACAGTGGAAAAAGGGGTAAATAAAATGCAGGGAAAAAGGGCGCTTTTGTCTGTTTGGGATAAAACGGGGATTGTTCCCTTTGCTCAAGAACTGGTGGCACTAGGTCTTGAAATTGTCTCTTCCGGGGGTACGTCTACAGCGCTTCGTGAAGCGGATGTGCCGCATCTGGAAGTGAGTGAGGTGACTGGCTTTGCGGAGATTCTCGGGGGGCGGGTCAAGACGCTGCATCCGATGATTCATGGAGGAATTTTGGCCAACCTTCATGAGGACAAACACCGCCAGCAGCTGGAGGAGCTCTCGATCCGGCCCTTTGCAGTTGTGGCGGTCAACCTTTATCCATTCCGGGCGACAGTCGCCGACCCCAATGTCACCGAAGCTGAAGCCGTCGAGAAAATCGACATCGGAGGCTCGGCCCTGATCCGGGCTTCGGCGAAGAACCATGCCCATGTCGCAGTGATTACGTCGCCGGAACAATACGGGAAGGTTGTCGCGGAGATTAAGGCCGAGGGCCAGGTAGCCGAGCTGACGCGCAAGCAATTAGCTGTGGCGGCGTTTTGCCATAGCGCCGCTTACGACGCATCGATTGCCGCATTTTTCCAAAGCAAAGCCGGGATGGATATCTTTCCTGTCGAGCAGGCGATCGGACTTGGCAAGCTCCAGAGCCTGCGCTATGGCGAAAATCCGGGGCAGGAAGCGGCTTTTTATCGAGTTGAGGACGGCCCGGCACGGGGCTTGGCGGCAGCCAAAATGATCCAGGGGAAAGAGCTTTCCTACAATAATATATTGGACATCGATGCGGCTATCGGTCTTGCCGGTGATTTGGGACCGGAGGCAGCGGTGGTCGTTAAGCACACCAACCCTTCGGGCGCAGCGAAATTGCCGGACCTTGCGACCTCGTATCTAGCCGCTCGGGATGCGGATGCCTTGTCGGCATACGGCGGAGTTGTCGCTCTTCACGGCACGATTACCGACAAGATTGCCGGTTTGCTAGCAGAAACCTTTATTGAGGTTGTCGCAGCTACGGGACTTGATGAATCGGCTAAAGCGATCCTGGCGAAGAAGGCTGACATGCGAGTTCTGATTTTACCGGAATTCGCCGCTAACACCTGCAATTATCGGTCGGTCTACGGCGGGGTTCTCGTTCAGTCTGCCGATAGCGGCACGGCTAACAAAGATGGCTGGGAGATAAAAACCAGCCACACATTGGCCGAAAAAACTTTGCAGGATCTCGAGTTCGCCCAGACTGTCGGCAAGCATGTCAAATCAAACGCCATTGTCATTGTTAAGGACAACGTCACCGTTGGAGTCGGTGCCGGACAAATGAGTCGGGTCGAATCGGTACGCATCGCTCTAAGCAAAGCCGGCGAAGCGGCGCGGGGAGCCGTGGCGGCTTCAGATGCCTTCTTCCCCTTTGCCGACGGGATTGAGCTCTTTGTCGGCCGCGGTTTGACTGCGATTATTGAGCCGGGTGGTTCGATTCGCGATGATGAAGTTGCGGCGGCGGCGGAGAAAGATGGCATCGCCCTCGTCTTTTCGGGAAGGCGCCATTTCCGTCACTGAAAAATATGCTGAAGTTGAGTAAATTTTTGAGATCTTATTCGAATATCTAAAAGGGATTTGGGCTGCTAGTGTAGTATTTATACACTAGCAGCCAGTTTCTTGGTGCGCCAAGAGCAGATTAGTCACGCAGAAAGAAGGGGGTAGCCCGATGAAGGTCTTAATAGTCGGCAATGGAGGACGGGAACATGCTCTCTTGCTGAAGTTGAAAAAAAGCCCCAGGGTGCGGGAAATTCATTGTTTGCACGGTAACGCCGGCATGGTCACCCACGCCATCGATCACGATATTGCTGGCGACGATGTGGCAGGGATTGCCCACCTGGCTGGTGCGGAAGGATTCGATTTGGTGGTGGTAGGGCCAGAAGCGCCGCTGGTCAAGGGTCTGACGGATGTGTTGGAAGCGATGGGTGTCAGGGTGTTTGGCCCGACCCGAGCTGCTGCCAGGCTGGAAGGGAGTAAAGCCTTTTCCAAAGAAATCATGTGGGAGGCCGGGATTCCGACGGCTAGTGGCAAAATTTTCGATAGCCCGGCGGTTGCTTTGTCTTATATTATTCAGACGGGTGCCCCTCTGGTTGTCAAGGCCGATGGCTTGGCGGCAGGCAAGGGGGTCTTTATCTGCCATACCGTGGAGGAGGCGGAAAAAGCTGTCTGGAAACTGATGCAGGGTCGCATTTTTGGTGATGCCGGGGATACCGTTGTCATCGAAGAGATGATGGAAGGAAAAGAAGTCAGTCTGCTTTTCTTTACGGATGGGAAAACGGCCTTGCCGATGCTGACGGCCCAGGACAATAAACGTATTTTTGATAATGATCCAGGTCAAAACACCGGAGGAATGGGCGC
>CAZWXO010000079.1:3372-10987 GCA_964637885.1 uncultured bacterium | reverse complement strand
TAATTTTCCATAGGCCGGACGAGCTGCAGGTCGAGAATCAGATCACCGTTGATGTCTGGCAGGTACAAATGCCCGGCGAGGTTTGTCCCCGGGAGCTGCCGAATCTCCACCATCGCTTCTCCGGTAGCTTCGGCCATTTGCAACTCTAGCTTTTTCTCGTTATCGATTGGGTTTGCGGTCAGAGACATCCCCAGGCTTTCCCCTACAACCGCAGTGCCGTCCCGGTTTAAAAACCGGCCCATGACAAGATAGCCCGCTGCCGGACGACCCATATCACTTGGGAAAATATTGCGGGCGGCAATCATTACCGGACCCGCCACAGTGTCGAGTAGCCCACTGACGCTCCGCGCTTCCCCCGTCTCATCGAGTTCCGTCTTGGTGGAAAGCCCCGCCAGAATATCCAAATACAATGCTTCATCGCCCTGGGAATCCGCCTCGCGATTAAAGCCGTACACCAATTCGCCGTTGCTGTCGACAAAGAGGATTAAATCCACCTCGATGTTCGCGAGAAAATCGGCGCCAAGGTTGCTGTCTATGTAATCCCGGTTGCCTTGCTGCACAAATTGATAAGTATCGTCCCAAATCGCCCAGTCGGCGCTGGTATTGCTCAGCGCTTTTAGGTGGCTCTCGATAGCACCATTGATTGTCTCAAGGCTGGTGTGCATTTCCTGGATTTCAGCTTTTCGGACACTATCCATGAAAACCAGACGGAAAGCAAGACAAAAGGTGCCTGTCAGGAGTATCGTCGCCAATAGCACCATCCCGATGACGCGCCATTTAAGCCCAATCCAGCCTTTTGTCAAGTTGCTCTCCCCTTTCCAGGCTCGGCGGAAAATCAGTATGAAGGGGGCCTAGCCCCACCCTCTAGCAATAATCTGCCTGTTGCCTCCGTCTCGGTGTTTGCCCGTCTTCCAATTCCGATTCCACTGCACCAACTGGAAAGAGAACGTTTTTTCTCGCAGAGCTCGCGGAGCTCGCCAAGAAAAGGAATTACAAAATAAACTAAACCATTATCCCCCAACGATTTAACCCACCCAGTTCTGTTTTTCTCTGCGCTCTCTGCGGGCTCTGCGTGATAATATGGCATCCTGTCCTCGTCTTTTGAGTTGTTGCGGCAGAATCAATTCTTTAATTTCTTAAAAACCAAAGAATTATACGAATACTCCTCTCGCAAACTTACAATTCTTAATTATTCATAACACACTTATAAGAAGTCTCGGACCTTTCAGATCTCCGATGACCCTTTCTTACCCTAGAGGGGCTCCAAGAGCATTGCCTTATACTGCTGCAAGGTGGAAATGGCGAATCGACGCGATTTTTTCCGATGGGGTATCGCCTCCCAGCGGGCGTTAAAAAAGTCAAAAAAATTGTCAACAATCGATGGGTCTTCGATGGCAATAGCCCATTCCTCCGACTGTGGCGAGCGTCCAAAGCCGCTGGTACTGCGCAGAAGAACATGGCGTCCCTGACAGATGGCGACATTTTGATTAACGAGGAAATCCTTGGGGCAGGCTAGGGCCACATGAAAATTATCGACCTGCTCCAGGTAACTGATCAGAAGATCCAGGCGGGCACGCATTCTATCCGTTTGCCGATGCAGCTGTTCCTGCTTCAGGGAAATATACTTATGGCGATAGTCATTAATGAAATTCTCCATCGCCTGAGGATTGATAATAATCCTAACCGAAAAATCATCACCGAACTTGGCGATATGCCGGGGATCGCTGATTGCCGGATGGGAGAACAGATTTCTCTCGCTCAGAAAGACCTGGCCTTCCTGCAGAGTAATCGCATGATGTCCGCATAGTTTGGAAATTTGATCATAGAGGGTTTCTAGACCGTGTGAGTCAAGTTTGGAGATGACCTGAAAGGGAGCAATTTTATGCGTCAACGCGGAATATAGTTTTTTAAGAACTTCAGGGTCGTAGGTGGCGAGGCAATGTCCATCGGCTGCTTGGGTGAAATGATTGAAATATTCAACACCAAAAACTCCGCCAACTAAAAAATATTCCGACCGGATTGATTGCTGTTCCAGGTAAGTGTATAAAAACAGCTGCCAATTAAAATGCTGAGTTGCGCTAAAGATAGCGTGGAATAAAGCGCTAGAACTGGAGTTTCCATTCAGGGTCAAATAAATATTAACCTTCCAGCCCATATCCGCCAGATCAAATAGCAACGCAACCAATTGGGGCAGCAAAGAGAAAAAATCCTCGTTGAACAAGTAATCATTTTCTTCATAAGTAAAAATTATCGTATCCGGCGGATGGGCGGTCTCTACTAATCGTCGCAATTCCAAGATGATAAAGGGTAGAATTTCAGGGACATCTCCCAGGAGTCGGCAGTTGTTTTTATCGGGCATAGGTAGATTGTTGATACTGAATGAAATGTCTTTTTTATTCTCCAGTAAATAAATTTCGTGAATTAATTTAAAAACGTGCTTGCGTTTTCCACGGATAATCGCCTCATTACGCGAGCGCTGGCGACTATAATGCAGGGCGTCGCGAATATAAAGCTCGCGGCGATAGCCGGATGGCAAGGGGATTCCCAAAATCGATTGAGCCAGGGCAATAGCCCCTCCAACCATGTCTTTGGCGGTGCTAATTTTGGCAAAATAAACAGCTACCTGCTCAAGCTGCATTTCTCGATCCGAGGGTAATTTCTTTCCAGTGCGCCACTTGGAGACCAATGTCGCATCCACGGCCAATTCCTGCGCTAGTTCTTTATTTTTTAATCCGAGGAGGTCCATGTAGCTGTTCAGACAATGTCGAAACTCCATCTAAGCAACCACCCTCTTTCATCATAAACGTACAGATAGTATAAATGTACCATATTTTAAATTAAAAGATGCATCTTGCATGAATGACAAAATATTTGTCATTCACGCAAATCAACTATGGAGAGGCAAAATGTCATGAGCCATGACTTTATCACAAAAAAAAATCTTCTATATACAATCTACCAAGAGACTTGCATGTTGTATACGCTGAAATTTTTTCATACCGCCGAGCATGGGGACGGTCCCTTTGTTCGGGCCCTTGCCGCTGGAGAAGCCAAATTTTTGTGCCACCTTGCTGAACTGACGACCAATTTAATGATACGAAGAAGCGGTCTTTTCTTCCCCCGACTCGTTCATTTGGATTACGCAACGCTTTGGCAATGCAAAGCTATCCACAGAGCAGATAGATGAAATCTTCTTTATTTGCTATAATACAATAAGAATATACAATAACATTTAGGAGGGTCATTGATGGTGGCTAAGTTAAAAAACGTTACGTTTTCCTTACCAGAGAATCTGATCGATAGTTATCGTCAACTTGCACAGAATAACCAAGTGGCGTCGATGAATGCCGCCGTGCGTGAAGCAATGGAGGCCTATATCGCAGAGAAACGACAGGAGCAACTCCTGCACGAAATGGAGGAAGCGGCCAAAGATCCACTTTTCATGGAGGATTTAAACGAGACGATGCGGGCCTTCGCCTTAGCAGATCAGGATACCTGGGCGGAGAAAGGGTGATGATTTTTAAATGGGGGATTTTCTGGGCTAACCTAAGTCCCATCACTGGAAGTGAACAGGCAGGAAACCGACCAGTGTTGATAATATCAAACGAAATGGTCAACAAGGCTCTGCCTGTCGTCACTATTCTGCCCCTTACCACCCTAAAGCAAAATCGTGTTATTTACCCGACAGAGGTGCTGTTGGAGAAAAAGGAGACAGGGCTGGCCGTCGATTCAATTGCCATGGGCTATCAGATTCGGGCCATCGCCAAACAGCGGCTGGGCAATAAGTGCGGTGAAATTGCCGATGAAGCGGTTAGAGGGAAAATTCGCGAGGCGACACGTCTGTACCTTGATCTCTAGCAGCTCCAGTAGCATGCGACACGGGTGCGACACGGGGACGGTTCTACTGTCGCACTTCGCTGCAAAAGTGCGACAGTAGAACCGTCCCCGTGTCGCACACCCTTAGCCCAGCGGCAGCATTATCTCGGCCATAGTCGTTGCCCGCGGCGACTTTCTGAGGGCAAACCTGCCGTTGTGCAATTTGATGACTCGGGTCACATAAAAAAGCCCAAGGCCGTAATGCTTGCCATCCAATTTCTTCGTTAGCACTGGCATGCCCACTTTTTTAGCTACCTCTTTGTCCAGCCCGCAGCCATTATCCTCGATTTTTACATTGGCATATTTTTTATAAGTCGCAACCGTGATGGTGATTGCCCCACTGCCATCGTCGGCCACGGCCTCCATCGCATTACTGATTAAATTGATTAACGCTTCGCGGATATGCACCGGATCGATGGGCAACTGGGGCGTTGCCTGCACTATTTTTTCGACGCGAATTCCTTTATTGGCATGCTCAGATTGGCAGTGCCTCAGCGCCTGATCCACCACCGGCAGCAATGCGCAACTTTGGAGCTCGAGATTAATGGGATTGATTTTGAGCATAATGCGCTCAAGAATTGCGTCTGCATGCTGGCAGGCATCCAGCGCCTGGTGGATTTTAGGAATGACATGGCTTGCCTCATCGTCATCGCCGGAGCAGTATTCCGCGTTTTGCAGGTTTAGGAGGACAATGCTGAGACTATTCTTTAGGGCGTGCTGCAAGGCCCCCGTTCCCTCAATAATCGACCTTTCCGTTTTTTCTCTCGTCGAATTGACTTTTCGATAGCTGAGCCCTAATGCATTCTTATGAATAACGAAGGAGAAAAAAATAATCGCCTCGGCCACAACCGCCACGATATAAATCCAGCCAAAATTGAAAATTCCAAAACCAGGAAGGATATAGGTCGATGTCATCAAAGCCAGAGCGATCGGCACTACGAGAATGTAGGATGTCAATACCTCTGATCGCCAGGCATTTGCCCGCCTGTGAATCAAGTTTCGGGTAAGCAGAGCAGCTGCGGTTACACAATACAGCGCTGCAAAAATAACCAGATAGGTGTCCTCACTTAAATTAGGCCCCGCCGTTTCACCAGATGGATTTACCCAGGAAGCGAAGACTATTATCTGAACAAGCGCCGGCGGCAGGGCAAGTGAATAAATCATTATGTGACGATGATTATTACTGGCCGGCCTAAGTCCGCTATACTCCATGGCATACATCAACAGCCCAAAGGGCCCCCATGCTAAAAACATCGAAGTTAAGAGTATTTGAGCCGAGGAAAGCAATAACGAGCTGATATTTAACTCAGCCAAAAAAAAGCCGAATCCCCCGCAACCCCAGAAGAAAAAAGTCGCTGAGATCCAAAAATCGGCCTTCGTGCGAAAGTTGTTCAGGAAAATGAAGAGCGCAATCAACCACAAACACAAAAACAAGCTATACAAACTGAGTGCCTCCGCTTAAAACAATTTTAGAACGCTCATGCAAAGAGGACGATCTGAGCAAGCATGCCGCCCTCCGAGGTATTTTTTTGTTCATAGCATCCATTATGCATTTCCACTATCTTTCTTACATAATATAAACCGAGGCCAAAATGGGTCTCCCCTCCCTTGGTCGTAATGAGCGGCAACCCCATCCATTTCAATTGCTTTTTCCCCACTCCGACGCCATTGTCCTCAATACTAATCCTGATTTTTGATTTTTCTTGTGTCACCCCTATATTCAGCCTTCCAGATATATCCTCGGGAATAGCCTCAATAGCGTTGGCTATTAGATTAAAAACTGCCTCCTGAATATAGGTCGGGTCACACACAACCATCGGTCTGGCCTGATAATTCCTAATCACCTGAATCTCTTTCCCAGCGCCCAGGACATCCGACGCTAAGGCCCGCTGCAAAGCCTTTTCGACCAGATCTACCAAATCAGATTCCCTTTTTCTTAGCTTTGCAGGATTGAGCTTTAAATATATTTCATCCAATGCTCCCAGTGTTTCATCGCACTTTGCGATTGCCGCCTGCAAATATTCTCGGCGACTTACAGAGTTTGCCGGTAGCTTTCCAGGCTGCCCAAGGATTTCCTGCAAACAATCCTCAATGCCGGCGATATTTTGCTTCATCTTCACATGCAAAGAGCCGGCCCCCTCGATGACGGCGCTTTCCACATTATTCCGCGACGCGTTTTGTGGGAAATAGCTGAGCCCGATAACATTGCTGTAAATAATAAAAAATAGGATTAGCGCCTCCAGGAGGAACATTAACAACAGACTTGCTTTCCAGGCATTCAAATAACCCATGCTGGGAAGGATATATGCAAACAAATAATAAGCCAGCGGCAAGGGAATGCACAGGCTAGCAGTCGCAATATTTTCTCTTCTGCGGTGGCAATTGCCTTCGCGGATCAAGTTCCACATCAGTAAACCCGTGGCGCCCAGATAATACGGAGTGATGCAAACCACCAAAATCACTAGATGGACAGCAAAATCTTCCGGCGGCACAACATGCCCAAAGGAGCGGAGCACCGGTACAAGCAGGTAAAAAATCAGGAGGGGCAAGGTAGCAAGGCTCATGATAAAATACTTTTTCCATCTTACCAGAGGCATTAACCCCGCATAGTAGAAGGTGGCGATAAAAAAGGCGTATGGCCCCCACAGCATCCCTAACGATGCTGTGGCTGCCGAGAAAATCCAGCTGATGCTACCGTTGTCGACATGCTCCCGCAGCACTACTGCTAACCCGGCCAGTCCGTACAGTATCAGAGCGTAAGCACCCCACTGGTCGCTTTGGCTTTTATTTTTGTTGATAAGGATAACAATCGCGACAGCCCACATGAAGACAAACAAGACAAACATTAATTAACTCCACATCCCGAACACTTGTCTTTTGGACAAACCATTAACATTGTTCATGCTGCACGGACACCCCGCCATTTTTAATCTTAAGCAGCGCTTCATTAATACTCGTGACGTGCAATTTTTTTAAGATGCTGCCAATCTGCGTTTTAATCGTGCTCTCGGATTTAAACATTGTTTCTGCCAGCCGCGCCCGCGGCACACCATGGGCGAGGACTTCGATGATCTCCCGTTCTTGCTGAGTCAAGTCCATCGCCGCCATTAGCTGCCGCATCTGCATGAATTCTCGGGCGATAATACGCCTAGGGTTGAAGTCGTCGTTGATAAAGCTGACAATTTCCGTCAGCATCGCCTGACAATGAGTTTTTAATATGTAGTGAACTGCCCCGACGGATGTTGAGTTGATCACGTCTTCCTCTTCCTGGCTTGAAGTCAGAATAATCACTTCTGTCGCCGGAGAGACTTGATGGATGGCAACGGTGGCAGTAATCCCGGTAAATCTTTCCGATTTCAATTGTATGTCGACAAGAAAGATATCCGGTTGGAATTTGGCCGCAATATCGATCGCCTCCCCTTGGGTCGTCGCCATCCCGACAACTTCCAGGCTATCGTCTCGATTCAGCAAGTCTTGAAGCGCCTCACACCATGCTCTTTCATCGTCTAGGATAGCAATGCGATGGGTCTTCCTGCAACTTCGTTCCATGCCAACCTCCCCCTAAATTTACCACAAGCAATTTTTTGAGTACATATAGCTTAACCTTAAAATAGATGCCCCCTATCGCTTGACAGGCCTAACTGAAAAAAAGCGAATGTCTTTTTGTATTCTAGTCTAGTAATACCACGAGGCACATACTTTGAAACCCTATGTATTTAGAGATGTTTTAGCCATGCTT
>CAZWXO010000079.1:1366-3362 GCA_964637885.1 uncultured bacterium | reverse complement strand
GTTCCATGCCAACCTCCCCCTAAATTTACCACACGCAATTTTTTGAGTATGTGCAGCTTAGCCTCAGTGTTACATAGCCAAAGCCACATAGCTCCCCCATCCCTTAAAAAAGATGCCTCGCGTCGCTTGGCAGGCCTTCCTGAAAAAAAAGCGAATGTTTTTTTGTGTCCTAGTCCAGTAATACCACGAGACACATACTTTGAAACCCTATGTATTTAGAGATGTTTTAGCCATGCTTAGTCAGGAAACTACAAAAACGGTGCAATCATAAATTGCTACAATCCCCCCGACTACCCCTACGAATCTACCCTATAGCTTACCAAAGGTCTTTTGTTTTGGCTACACCTTCGCCACACTTCCTAACAGTCGGCTGCGACACGGGGGTTCGCTGCTGCGATGCGTCGGCTGCGACACGGGGACGGTTCTACTGTCGCACTTCGCTGTAAAAGTGCGACAGTAGAACCGTCCCCGTGTCGCACAGAATCCCCGTCCACTTGTCTGTTTTCTTTGCTTTGCTGCCGATTTATGCTAAGCTATGATAGCAAATTTCTGACTAAAGAGGTGATGAACATCCGACACTGGAACAAGCTATGGCTAATTTTGGTTCTAAGCGCTTTTTGCCTGCACGGTGCAGCCGCTGCCGCTTGGGCTGATAATAATCCCGCTCCGGCAACAGGTGCCGGAATAACGATTGACCACCCCGACGTCGACACTGGGCAAGCTGCGGGCAACCCTGATGAAGAAAATATCGACCCCACAGGCAAGATCGCTCCGACCGAAAACGAGCTCATCGCCAGCTTGTTAACAAGCAGTCCGCACTATCAAGAGATGTTATTAGAGCGCTATTCCCGCCGCATTATCGCTTTACGGGAAAAGGCCTCGTCCGAAGGAAAAGTCGCAGATCTAGGCGCGATTGCGACCCAAAGTGTTCGCTGGGTTAGCCTCAATCTGGATTTAAAGGATTACACCAATGTCTTGCCCGTCTCCCAGCCTAGCGACCTGCTCGTTGTTGTCAACAAATTTCGCAAGCTAAGCAGCGCCTATGTTCCGGGTAATTTGATCAAAGTTGCCGCTAATTACGCTACCCGCACCGGGTTTCTGCTGCGCAGCGATGCCTACGGGCAATTCAAAAAAATGCATGCCGACGCGGCCCGCGCTGGCCTAAAGATCCGCATCAATTCCGCATACCGCTCCTACGCGATGCAGAACGGAATCTACAATGATTTTGCCAAACGCCTTGGATTGGCGAGCGCCAAGACCCGAGCCGCCCTGCCTGGACATTCAGAGCACCAGACGGGTCTTGCTGTCGATCTGTCCGGGAGTCACAGCAGTTTTGCCAAGTCCAAAGAATACAAATGGCTCCTGGCTAACGCCCACCGCTACGGCTTCATTCGTCGCTACACAGCGGAAAACGCCTATATCACCCGTTACGTCGACGAGCCCTGGCATTGGCGCTATGTAGGTGTGGCGGCAGCGACAGCTATGCGAAAACAAGGGACCGGCAGCCTGGAGGAGTACGCCCTGCGACTTGTGGAGGAAAAATACCAATTAGCCGCCAGTCAAGCCGTTGCAACTGCTACAACAACAAATCCAGCCAGTAGCGCTGCTAGCAACCCCTCTGGCGACATTCCGGCACCCGCCACCGAGGGGACGCCTGAAATCCTCTCCGGGGCCGCCATAATTCTGCTGGACAATGCCCAATAACAGAGCTCGCAGAAAGAGGCAGGGTTAACAATTAAGATTTAACGATGAACAGTTTCGGTAAGAATTATTAACATAATTCCTCGTTTTTTTTAGGAAATTGGACAAAAAATTTGTTTTTGCATCCTGAATTCTAACTGGTAATCCAGATTCCACTGCTACAACTTGAAAAAAACCCAATTTTTCGCATAGGGCTCAGGGTTCACAGAGGGGGATATATTTTATGTTATGCGGAACCATGCATAGCAAGGCTCCGCCAAGATATAACCTTTCTTTTCTCTGTGCCTTTGCGTCT
>CAZWXO010000079.1:0-1356 GCA_964637885.1 uncultured bacterium | reverse complement strand
GCAGCAGAATCAATCCTTAATTTTTAATTCACGACCCCGCCGTAGCTCTAGGCGAAAAATCGTGTCTTCTGCCAATCGCTGTCATGGAGTCCATTATGAATGCGAAAAGCCGGAGCCCTGCAACAGGTAACTCCGGCTTTATTTTGGGACAAATCTCAGTTGCGCTCTATTCCAGCAAACCAGTTTCTCCACCAGTAGGGCCCCAAGCTTTTTCCTCAACTCTTACAACACCTTGATAGCCTACTGCCCCACGGTTAAAATTTAGTATTTGATAAACTTCGTGCCAGGAACGCCACAGATGCTGCACTTATCCGGAACAGCTTTCTCGATATTGCCGCACACAGGACATAGATAATAAAAAATCTCTTCGGTCTGATCTAAATTATCTAGCGCTTCCTGATAGAGCCGGGCGTGCACTTCTTCCGCCTTCATCGCATAATTGAAAGAAACCAGGGCCGCTTTGTTGCCTTCAGCTTCTGCCTCTTTGACAAAGTCAGGGTACATCTCTTGATACTCGTGGGTCTCACCCTCAACAGCGTCCTTAAGGTTTTCACTTGTCGAAGAAATTTTCCCAGCCACTTCAAAATGCTTTAAAGCGTGCAGGGTCTCGGCATCCGAGGCGGCTTTAAACAGTTTGGCAGCGTTGATTTTTCCGTCAGCCTCAGCCTTCTTGGAATAGGCTAAATACTTTCTGTTAGCTTGAGATTCTCCGGCAAACGCCGCCATTAAATTTTCCAATGTTTTACTCATTTTTTCTTCCTCCATTAATCATTATTTATACCCTAAAGACACCTAGGACAGGCCCCTTTAAAATAAACGTCTTTCTCCTCGACCCTGAAATCCTGCAATCCTTGAATCGGCAACGCCTCGAGCTCCACGGCAAAATCATAGATTTCTCCGCAGGATTCGCATTTAAAGTGACCGTGATCGGTAGTAGCGATATCATAGCGGGTTTCGTTGCCAGCGATAGTGATGACCCGGACCATCCCGGCCTTAACCAACACCTCCAAGGTATTGTAAATCGTCGTCTTGGACAATGTCGGAACTTCTACCTGCAAGTCCCGAAAAATTTGCTCCACTGTCGGGTGACAGCGATGCATGGAGAGATACTCCAACACCTTTAATCGCTGATGGGATAGCCGGATATTCTGCTCTTTAAGTTTCCCCAGAAGGGCTTCATAGCTTTGATCCATAGAGTTTGCCTTTCCTTAAAAGGATTAAATATAACTTTACTTTAATTGCAATCTTGTAATGTTTACAAATTTATTTTACTATTAGCACCATCCCTTGTCAAGGGGAAATAATGAATTCCGTGCCAATGGCCTTCACCCCAAGACTACCTGGCTTGCGCCTAGG
>CAZWXO010000078.1:5091-11067 GCA_964637885.1 uncultured bacterium | reverse complement strand
CGCAGCCGATTAATCCTGGGTCAGCTGCCGGTGGTGGCAGGGGTGGCCCTGATCGGGGGTACAAGGGGACGCTCTTTGCGTATACTTACTCAAAAAAGTGTGATGCAATCTTCCGCTTGAGGTGGTGAGCGGCGATGATAAGGATACGAAAGGCCCGTCCCCTCGTACACTTAAATATTACTGGAGGTGTAGGATGACTTTGCAAAAATGGATAAAGTGGATCGTGTTTTTATTTCCACTGCCAATGACAGCGGTAATTGTGATTAATGACCTTTTAATTGGTTGCGTCAATCTTGTCGGATGGCTTATTTTACTGGGAATAATATTTGTCCCAAACGCTGTTTATGCGGTTATCACAATCCGCATTCAATCTCTGATTATTCTTTTGGTTCCGGCGATCATGCTATGTGCCTTCGAGATTTTCGTTGACTACATATATGTAGTTTCGACGAGCTCAACGACGGCGATCATGTTTGTTTTTACTCCTTTTTACGGAGTCGCAATCGTGCTCATCGGGTTATTGCTGGGGTGGCTTATTCAGATGGCCGTAGGGGCGGTCCGCAACCTCCGCAAAAATCGGCGATGAACAATTAAAACTTAACAGTTAGCAGTTTTGGAGAGAATTTTTGGTATAATTCCTCGACTTTTAAAGAAATTGGGGCAAGAAGTTCGTTTTTGTGTCCAATGGCGCAAAGTTATACTCATCGCAAAATATGGGGGCATTAGGGATGTTAAAGGTCAAAGCGGAAGAGATGGGGCAAATTGAAGAACTTTTTGCTGGAATCGAGGATTCGATGGTTATCGCTTGCCTGCAGGGGACAATGGGGGAGGCATTTGCCAACAGAATCCCTGCTCCGGATTTTGCGATGATCGTCAGTGGCGAGTATTCGTTTTTTGGCGGCGATTGGACGCACCCTGAAGTTTCGGAGATGTTGACCGGGCTTTTTGATTTTATCGCCGGCGATGTTTCGACAGCAATTTACGCCGATACCTGCCCGGAGTGGGGTGATTTGTTGGTAAGCCATCGGGAGTATTCGCCGCAGACAGTAATTCGCTATGGGATTGCGCAAAAAGATTATCATTTTGATGAAGCGTATTTGGTAGAAATCGTAAGCGGGCTGCCCGATGGATATGAGTTGACTGCCTTGGATGCAGGGCTTTATCGGCAAGCTTTAATCGAAGAATGGTCAAAGGAGTTTTGCGAAACTTTTGCTTCCGCCGAGGATTATTTGCGGCGAGGTTTTGGGTTTGCCGTATTAAATCACGGGGAGATGGTGGCCGGGGCTTCGACGATGACTGTCTATGATGGAGGAGCAGAAACGCAGGTAGCGACGAAACAGGAACACCAAGGAAAGGGCCTGGCGATGGTCTGCGCCGCCGCGTTTATTCTGGAGGCGCAGAAAAGAGGGATACGTCCTTGCTGGGATGCGGCCAACTTGATCTCAAAACATATGGCCTTGCGGTTGGGGTACGAATACCGCGGAGATTATACGACGGTCGTCTTGACTAGGCCTCGCCTGTGAGCAGGCGCAGGTGGGACACGAGGATTGCCCGAGACTATTGAAAAAGCCTGATGGCTCTTTTCAGCAGCCTCGAATCGTTTCCATGTCCCACAAATGGATAAAATGATTGCCAAAAGGTAACGAAATGGTGTTTAATGTATTCGTTAAAAATGTAATTTTGCACCATGGGCGAAGATGGGAGGCGGGCAGCTTGGCTGAATCGACCTTGCTGACACTAAATAATCTTAAAACGCATTTTTTTACCGAAGCTGGTGTCGTAAAAGCGGTGGACGGAGTGAGTTTTCGGCTGGGTAAAAAAGAAACTTTGGGGATTGTCGGCGAATCAGGTTCGGGGAAATCCATTACCGCTATGAGTATCATGCGCCTCATTCCCACCCCGCCGGGGAAAATCGTCGCCGGAGAAATCATTTTCCAGCAAGAGGATCTTTGCTTGAAAAGCGAAGGAGAAATGCAGAAGATACGTGGAAACAAGATAGCAATGATTTTTCAAGATCCGATGACATCGCTGAATCCTGTTTTGCGGGTCGGAGAGCAGATAGCCGAGGCGATAGTGCTGCACCAAGGGCAGAACAGGCGGACAGCGTGGCAAATGGCGGAGGCCATGCTGGAGAAAGTTGGTATCGCCGGGGCCCAGCGATGTGCAAAATGTTATCCACATGAGTTGAGCGGAGGGATGCGGCAACGGGCTATGATTGCCATGGCGCTGTCGTGCAATCCAGCCCTCCTGATTGCCGATGAGCCAACAACGGCGTTAGATGTGACGATTCAGGCCCAGATACTAGATTTGATGAATCGTCTAAAAGATGAGTACGGGACAGCGATTATTTTAATAACCCACGACTTGGGTGTCGTGGCGGAGATATGCCAGGCGGTCATGGTGATGTACGGAGGCAAGCCGGTCGAGTATGCCGACGTGCGAACGCTTTTTCGTGAGCCCAAACATCCCTATACATGGGGGCTGCTAGCATCTTTGCCCCACATCGGGGCTGAGAGTAACGCTCCCCTAGAGCCGATTGAGGGCTCTCCGCCAGATTTGTTCAATCTTCCTGACGGGTGTAGCTTTGCGCCCCGGTGCAAATATGCGATGGAAGTTTGCCGGCATACTGTTCCAGCTCTTGAGGAAATTTCTCCCGGACATTTTTGTGCCTGTCACCTACGGCAGAAGTGAGGTTAGAATGTCAGAACCATTATTGCGTGTCGAAGGCTTAAAAAAATATTTCCCTGTGCATCAAGGCCTTTTCAGCATTAAACCAACGGGGTATGTTAAAGCGGTGGACGGTGTTTCCTTCCAACTGATGAAGGGCGAAACCTTGGGAATTGTCGGGGAGAGCGGCTGTGGTAAATCGACCACCGGACGATGTATAATGCAGCTGCTAGAGCCCACCGATGGGGAAGTGTGGTTTGCCGGGCAGAATATATGTGCCCTTAGCAAGGCGGAAAAACGCCTAGTCAAAAAAGATATGCAATTCATTTTTCAGGACCCCTTTGGCTCGCTAAATCCGCGTTTGACTGTCGGTGACATTATCGCCGAACCCATGCGCAATTATAAAATTGAGGATGCGACGTATCGGCTGCAGCAGGTAAACTATTTATTGGACCGTGTGGGCTTAAAGCCGTACCACGCTCAGCGCTATGCCCATGAATTTTCGGGGGGGCAGCGGCAGCGTATCGGCATTGCCCGGGCTCTTAGCCTGCAACCACAGCTTTTGATTTGCGATGAACCGGTGTCGGCCCTGGATGTCTCTATCCAGGCGCAGGTAGTTAATCTGTTGGCAGAATTGCAACGGGAGATGCAACTGACGATGATTTTCATCGCGCATGATTTGGGGATAGTCAAGCATGTCAGTGATCGCATTGCCGTTATGTATTTGGGCCATATTGTTGAGACAGGGAGCAGCAGGGATATTTTTTCCTGTCCCCGGCATCCCTATACCAAGGCGTTGCTTTCGGCAGTTCCCGTCCCCGACCCGGATCATAAAAAACAGCGGATAATTTTGCGGGGAGACGTTCCAAGCCCAGCAAATCCTCCGAGCGGATGCACTTTCCATACCAGGTGTCCCCGGGCTGATGCAATTTGTCGGAGTGCGATTCCTCTTCGAACAGACTGTGCCACAGATCATCAGGTATGGTGTCATCATTTAGATTAGTATTTGGGAGGTGAGGTTGCCCCGGGTAGCTGATAAAAAGAGGAGGGAATATCGTTGAAGCGTAAAAGTTTGTTGTGGTTGTTGGTGAGTATTTTTACCTTGTCGGTAGCTTTTGCAGGATGTGGAGGAACAGATTCAGAGGATGCTTCTGCTGAGAAAATTCTTGTTTTCGCCCAAGGTGGTGACGCTGTCAAATTGGATCCGGCTAATATCACCGATGGCAATTCGGCTTATGTTACCAGGTGTATTATTGAAACCTTGATTGATTATGAGACAGAAACAACTGAATTAATTCCTGGGCTAGCAGAGAGCTGGACATCGGATGAGGCTGGTCTTGTCTGGACGTTTAAACTTCGTGAAGGGGTACTGTTTCACGACGGAACACCGTTTAATGCTGTGGCGGTCAAGGCAAATTTTGATCGCTGGATGGATCCGGAAAACGCCTTGCGCTTTGAAGGCGACGCCTTCGAGTATTGGGGCTACATGTTTTTAATCGATGACAAGTCTGTCATTGCTGATGTGGCTGCCGTCGATGATACAACATTGCAGATCACATTGTCGCAACCGTTTGCTCCTTTCCTCAGCAATTTGGCGATGTTCCCCTTTGGGATCTCCAGTCCTGACGCCATGGCCGAATTTGGCAAGGACTATTTTAAAAATCCCGTGGGGACAGGCCCTTTCACATTTGTCGAGTGGGTCAAAGACGACAAGATTGTTCTTGCGAAAAATGCTGAATATTGGGGCAACGAAGCTGGGCGCGAACCCAAGCTGGACAAAATCATTTTCCGTGCCATTCCTGATAATTCCGCACGTCTGATGGAACTACAGGCCGGCAGCATTGACGTCATGCTTGATCTTAATCCGGAGGACGCCAAAATTGTCGAGGAAGACGAAAACTTAACGCTCGCTTTGCGTCCGAGTATGAACGTCGCATATCTGGCGATGAACATGGAGAAAAAACCATTCGACAATGTTAAGGTTCGTCAAGCAATTAATCATGCGATTGACAAGGAAGCCTTAATCGAAGCGTTCTACGCTTCCCAAGCTGTTCCGGCTAAAAATCCGATGCCGCCATCTCTATGGGGTTATAATGACGACGTCGTGGCTTATGAATACAACCCGGAGAAAGCCAAACAGCTACTCGCCGAAGCCGGTTATCCCGACGGGTTTTCGACGAAATTCTGGGTCATGCCGGTTTCCCGTCCGTATATGCCTCAGCCAAAAGAGATTGGGACTGCAATCCAGCAGCAATTAGCGGCAGTCGGCATCAAGGCCGAGATCTACACAGTTGACTGGGCCACTTATCTCGAGGATGGCGCCTTCTTGAAAAATGAATTATACATGATTGGCTGGACCGGTGATAATGGTGACCCGGATAATTTTATCTATGCGCTGCTCGACAGCAATAATACCAAGGTCGGCTCCGCAGGCAACTACGCAAATTACAAGAGCGAAAAAGTGCACAAGCTTTTGCTAGATGCGCAAAAGGAAACGGAAGAGGCTGCGCGCGCAGATTTATACAAGCAAGCACAGGCAATTATCCATGACGATGCGCCATGGGTCCCTCTTGTCCATTCCACTCCGGCGATTGCCCTCAAGAAATCTGTCAAGAATTTTTATCCGCACCCGACGGGCGGAGAGTCAACCTTCTGGATGGTTGATATCGAAAACTAAAACTATTTGGGTGGGGTGGCGCCAAGCTGCCCCACCCTGCTTGCTTAAGCTATCTGTTGTTTGAAGCGGGAGGGACTGCGGCATGCTAAAATATATCGCTAAGCGTATATTGCTTTTAATTCCCGTCTTACTGGGAGTAAGTATCCTTGTCTTTTCGATAATTCATCTAATCCCTGGCGATCCGGCCCGGGTTATTCTAGGGGAACGGGCTAACGCCTCGTCGATCAACGCATTGCAGGAAAGCCTGGGCCTTAACAAGCCGCTTTACGAGCAGTATTTTATTTTCATGAATAATATTTTCCATGGCAATCTGGGGCGCTCAATTATCACCAACGAACAGGTTACAATTGAATTGTGGCATGCCTTTGCCGCGACAATCGAGCTGACAATCACCGCTATGATAATTGCCATGGTTTTTGGCGTGTTAATCGGAACATTCGCAGCTATCAAAAAATATACTATCTTTGATAACATCTCAATGATCGGTGCTCTTGCCGGGGTGTCGATGCCGATTTTTTGGTTGGGGCTGTTAATGATATGGTTGTTCTCCTACAAATTAAACATTCTGCCTGCCTCCGGGAGAATGGATGCCGCTCTCTCAATCCATGAAATAACCCACCTGTACCTGCTAG
>CAZWXO010000078.1:0-5081 GCA_964637885.1 uncultured bacterium | reverse complement strand
CCTTGTTGACAGGTAATTTTGCTGCTTTTGCCAATATTTTAACGCATTTACTGATGCCGGCGTTGGCTCTCAGTACGATACCGATGGCTATTATTGTTTTAATGACTCGCTCGAGCATGCTCGAGGTGATGAAAATGGACTATATTCGCACTGCCCGTGCTAAAGGCCTTTCTGAGCGGCTTGTCATTTTTAAACACGCTATCAAGAACGCTTTTTTACCCGTTGTGACGGTGATGGGCCTTGAGTTCGGGTTACTTTTAGGTGGAGCGGTCCTGACGGAAACGGTTTTTTCGTATCCGGGGCTTGGCCGCCGTCTTTTCCTTGCAATTATGGCGCGGGATTATACGGTGGTGCAAGGTGGCATCCTGATGATTGCTGTCTGCTTTGTTTTTGTTAATCTCATTGTTGATATTCTCTACACATATATCGATCCAAGAATTAAGCTGGACTAAGGAGGCAGAGATGCAAGAAACGATTAAGCCAGTCAAAGTGCAAGGCCCTTGGCGCAATGCATGGAAACGGTTGCGAAAAAATAAAATAGCCCTGGTCGGTGTATTTATCGTTGTTTTTTTACTTTTTTTGGCTGCTTTCGCACCGCTGTTAACAAGTCACGACCCCATCGTTGGGATATTGGCCGACAGAAACATGCCCCCCTCGGCGGAGCATTTTCTAGGTACTGATTCACAGGGGCGCGACATTATGGCTCGCATTATGTACGGGGCTTTAATTTCTGTAGAAATTGGTGTTATCTCGGTGGGGATAGCGATGTTGGCCGGCACTTTTCTCGGAATTATCTCGGGTTATTATGGCAAATGGGTGGACATGCTGGTAATGCGCTTTATCGATATCATGCTGGCTTTCCCAGCGGTTTTGCTGGCTTTGGCTATTGTCGCCATTTTAGGACCGAGCCTGCAAAATGCGATGATCGCTGTCGGGATTGTCAACGTTCCCTTTTTCGCTAGAATTGTGCGATCCTCTGTCTTATCGGTCAAGGAGATGGAGTATATTGAAGCGGCCCGCGCCATCGGGTGCAACGATGTGCAAATCATCTTTCGGCATATTTTGCCCAACTGTTTAGCACCAATCATTGTTCAGGCAACAATGACTGTCGGGACTGCTATCCTAGAGGCTGCGGGACTTAGTTTTCTAGGGCTCGGTGCTCAGCCACCCACACCTGAATGGGGAGCAATGTTGGCCGACAGCAAGAATTACTTGCGCCAAGCCCCATGGTCGGTCACCTTCCCAGGTCTGGCGATAATGATTACTGTGCTGGGTTTCAACTTGTTTGGGGACGGGTTGCGCGAAGCACTTGATCCGAAATCCAAGGAATGAGACGGGGAGGATTATCCGCCGGATAAGTGGCTACGTGAAGGGAATTTTGTAGCTGATCAGTGGCGGGGAATATGCGATGGTGCTCCAGCCGGCAATTAGAGCGCATTAGAGCGGGGAGGTTTCGTGCCATCGAGGCAGAAGCCCCCGCTTTTTATATTTCAACTTTGCCGTACCAGACGATAGTTTAAATTACCATATATCCTGTATACTAGGGGACGCTCTTTGCGTATACCAATTCAAGAAAGTGCGACGCAATCTTCCGCTTTATATAGAATGACACAGGGACGGGGTTGCTGTCACGTTACTATTGAACAATTGCAATAAATTTGTTTTACCGACGAGAGCAAGAAACGATTTATGTGACATTAACCTCGTCCCCCTGACCGGCGGATTTCGCATAGAAAAAAGGTCTTTAGGAAAGAAATGTCGAAGATTAGCTCTAGGATTGCCGCAACAGGTGGTAGCGCTATTCACGGAAGAAGGTTTTGGCTGTGAAGATAGATTCGCCCAAAAAAATCCTTTTAGTCGAAGATGACCCAATTGTTGCGATGGTTGGGAAAAAAACTTTAGCTAAATATGGCTACAATGTGCTGCATGCAAGCTCAGGGGAAATGGCTGTGGATGCTTTTGCGTCCCATCAGGATATCGATCTGGTTTTGATGGATATCGATCTTGGGTATGGAGTTGACGGAACGGAAGCCGCGGCACTGATTCTCGATCAGCGGGATATCCCGGTGGTTTTTTTGTCGAGCCACACCGAGCCGGATATCGTCGAGAAAACAGAAAAAATCACTTCCTACGGCTATGTGGTCAAAAATTCCAGTGCTACCGTCCTCGATGCCTCGATAAAAATGGCTTTCAAGCTATTTGAGGCTAAACAAGCCAGAACAAAAATTAATGCCAAACTTGAAGCGACCCTGGCGGCCTTGCCGGATGTCTTGATTGAAATAGGCCTCGATGGCTATATCTATGATTATCATTCCTCTCGCTCAGAGCTTTTGGGAAAACCCGCCGCAGAAGTAATCGGCAGTAATATCTCCGAAGCTGCTCCGGCGCAGGTATCGGATTTAATCATGGCGGCCATTAGGGAAGCTCATCTACATGGATTTTCTCAAGGTACACAGTACGAATTAGCAGTTCCGGCGGGGAAGCGTTGGTTTGAAATCTCGGTTGCGGGGACGAAAAGTGCCCCCAATGCTCCTCGTTTTTTGATCCTGCGGCGGGATATTACCGATCGAAAAGAAGTAGAGGCTGCCCTTCGGGAAAGCGAAGAAAAGTATCGCTTAATCTTTGAAAACGCCCCTTTGGGTCTTTTATCCTTTGATAACAATGGTTTAATCACGGCATGCAATGAAAACTTTGGGCAAATCATTGGGACCCCTTGTGCAAAGCTTTGTGGTCTTAATATGTTAAATTTGCAGGATGTAAAGCTGATTCAAGCGGTGCGGGAATCTCTCCAGGGCAAGCTGGGCATATACGAAGATTATTATCGTTCGGTAACCGCGGATAAACTAACTCCCGTGCGGGTATTGTTTGCTCCGCTTAAAAACGCCGAGGGGGAGATAACTGGGGGTGTTGGGATTGTCGAAGACACTACCCAGCGGGTGAAGGCGGAAAATATGCTCAAGCTTGAGCAAATCAGACTAAAGAAAAGCGAAGAAAGGCATCGCGAGGCCGAAAGAATTGCCCATCTGGGCAGCTGGGAATACGATGTCCTAGCTGATACGCTAATTTTTTCCGACGAGTTTTTTCGCTTCTTGGGGATTGACCCCGCAGATTTCCCAGGAACGGATGGGGCTTATCGGGAGTTTATTCATCCGGAGGATCGGGAAGAGGTCGAAGGTATTTTTGATGCTTCTGTTCGGGAGGGGTATGGTTATGAGATCGAGTATCGGATTATTCGCAAGGATAACGGCCAGGTGCGCTATGTGCGCGATAGATCCGAGCAGGTAAAAAATAGCGCTGGGAAAGTACTCCGCACTATTGGCACTGTTCTTGATATAACCGAGGCCAAGCTGGCAGCCGAGGCTCTTCGGGCTAATGAGGCCAAGCACCGTAAAATGGTGGCAAATATTAAAGATGTCATCGTAATTATTGATCAAGATGGCATCAATCGGTACAAGAGCCCGAATATTGAGGCTCTTTTTGGCTGGAAGCCAGCGGAGGTCATTGGGAAAAGCACCTGGGACAATGTGCATCCCGAAGATGTAGAGAGTGCCCAAAAAATTGTTGGGGCGGTTCTAGCCCAGGGCGGGGCAACGGCCATGCTGGAATGCCGGTATCGTTGCAAGGACGGCAGCTATAAATGGATCGAATTGTTCTGCGTCAACCTTTTGGATGACCCGGATATTCAGGGGATTCTAGGCAACTATCACGATATCACGGAGCGTAAACAGGTTGAGTAAGAGCTTCGGCCAAGAAATTATAAGAACATTCTTTACCAGAATTTCGAGCAAGAAAAAGGTTGGGCAATTTAGGGGCATGGGCATGACCATAGTTTTATTTCGCCACAACGAAATAAAACTAGAAAAAGATCAATTATTTCGATATAATTGATTATTGTAAGGGGTGATGGCCATGATCTTGCGGGAGCAATATTTAGCTAAGATAAGACCTTTCTTTGAATCTGATTTGATTAAGGTTTTGGTTGGGATGCGTCGGTGCGGAAAATCGGTCTTGCTTAAGCAGATCATAGCGGAAATCCTGGGATCGGGAGTAGATGAAGCAAAAATTGTCTATTTGAATTTTGAAGACCTTGAGAACGCATTTATTAGCAATGAAATGGACCTGTATAGATATGTGAAGGGACGCGTCATCGGGAGTGGGAAATATTATCTCTTTTTTGATGAAGTTCAAAATGTTGAGAACTTTGAAAAGGCGATTAATTCCTTTCGTTCAACCATGGATTGCAGTATTTTTATTACAGGGTCTAATGGGAAGCTTTTATCGGGAGAGCTAGCGACTTACCTTACCGGGAGGTACGTTAGCTTCAAGATTATGCCATTTTCTTTTAAAGAAACTTGCCAAATTAAAGGGGTCGCCGAAAATCTGGTGCGGGACGAAGATTTTATCGAATATTTGAATTATGGTGGGATGCCCCAGCGTTTCTTAATGCCGACGGAGGCGCAGATAAAAATCTACCTCCGGGACTTATATAGTTCGATAGTCCTTCGCGATGTGGTTCAGCGTGGCAAGATCAAGGACATCGACATATTGAACCGGATCGTGGAATATATGGTGATGACTACCTCCCAAACTTTTTCGGCCAAATCAATCGCCAATTATTTTGCGAGCATTAACCGGAAAGTGTCTCCTGAGACAATTTATCAATACATTGAGCATATCACTTCATCTTTGATCATGAGTAAAGCAATCCGTTATGATATTCGCGGTAAACGAATTTTGACGCGCTCCGATAAATATTACTTGGCGGATCTTGGGCTGGCTAAAATCAACAACCCAGGCTTAAAAACGGAAATTGGTGCATTAATCGAAAACGTTATCTACAATGAATTGATTTATCGTGGATATGAGGTATATGTGGGTAAAACACTGAAGGGTGAAGTCGACTTTGTTGTTATGGATGGAGCCCAGCGCCAGTATTATCAAGTTGCCTATCTGCTGGCTGATGAAAAAGTGGCTGAAAGGGAGTTCGGTGCTTACGATTCAGTTAGAGATAGTTATCCAAAGTATGTGCTATCCATGGATAAGTATGATTTCTCTCGGGATGGAATCAAGCACAGGAATAT
>CAZWXO010000077.1:0-11242 GCA_964637885.1 uncultured bacterium | reverse complement strand
ATGTACCTGAGCAAAGAACGCGGCCGCAACCGAGTTTCAATAGGATAAAAAAAAGTTGGAAGCTACAGCGAAACCTGAGCTCCCAACCCTACTTAACGACTGGATAAAGCAACGATACGATCCCAAGCTCCGGCCGCCATCAAGGCGCTCATTGCGGCAAGACAGATGGCCAGCTCGGTGCCCTGAACCAGTCCGTTGACAGTTAGTGAATACCACCATGGATTCATTCCCGGCGGGGCATAGCTAGCAAAGAAAATCGCCCCTGAGACCAAGTGACACAGAAATCTTCCTCCGCCCGCCACAGCAAGGAAAATAACAGCGAGACGACGACTCTTTCCTGCGGCTAGACCTGTCAGGCCTAGACACATAAAAGCCAAGGGGTAGTCTAGTAAAAACTGCAATGGTGTTAGAAACCAGGGATCCTGGATAAACTGAAGCAAGCTGTAAGCAAAGCCTGCTAATAATCCGGGGCGTAACCCGTAGCAAACTCCAACTAACATCACCGGGAGCATGCTTGCCATTGTAACGCTGCCCCCTTGCGGCCATCGGTAAAGCGGGAAAAATGAGATTGTGTAAGCAAGTCCCAGCGCCAACCCTGAAAAAGTAATCAGTCTTGTTTTGTTTTTATACATTTTTTTCCTTTCCGGCCTCGACAGGCCTACCGCTGCAAAAGGAAATAAAAAAAAGCATTCCACCGGAATGCTGGCAGGAAACATGTCCTGCTTTATTCCCGCTTTCCTACGCCGGTATTATCCGGATCAGGTGCAAAGGGTCAGCGCTTCTAGCGCCATCTCAGCCCGAGGGCCCCCCTAGCGGCATTTTCATATGTATTTGTTGTCATTCTACATCAAAGCAGTGGCTGTGGCAAGTTAAATCAATTTAACGACGATCACGATCGTACCGGGTCCAATGTGAGACGCAATGATCGGTCCGGCATCTCCTATCACCAAGCTATTCCACGTCATTTTCGTGGCGAGACTATCTCTTACCTCTTCGGCCAATGCCAAACTATCACAATGCATAATCGCTACTTCGCAGGGACGACCGGCCCAACCATCCAGCACCAGCTCTTCGACCTTCTTCACTGCCTGGGAAAACGAGCGTATCTTGTCGACAACCTCAAGCTCGCCGACTGCGTAACGCAAAACTATTTTGATATTGAGCATCGAAGCCAGGATTGCCTGCCCCTTGGTCACTCGACCGCTGGCCTTGAGATAGGATAAAGTCGGCATCGTGATATAAGCAAATTGATTCTGGGGCACTGCCTGGATGGCAGCCAAAGCCTCTTCATGAGTCCCGCCGGCTTTGAGCACCCTGGCGCCGGCTAAGGCCACAAACGCCTCTAGGTATGTCAATGCCTGCGAATCGACAACATCAATCTTATCGGGAGCCATGTCCTTTGCGAGCCCTCGGGCAACTTCAACTGAGGCGCTGGCTCTTCCCGCTAAAAGCACCTGGATAATTCTATCACCAGCGTCGAGATGCCGCTGCCAGGTCTCAATAAAAGCTCCCGGCGACGGGGACGAGGTCTTGGCTGGCTCACCGGCTCGCATCCGCCGGTAAAATTCCTCTCTGGTTATATCGACACCATCCAGATAGGATTGCCCCCCCAATTGGATTGGCATCGGCAAGATATCGATATCCATTTCCTTTGCCAGTTTCGGATCAATGCCGCAAGAGCTGTCCACCACGATTTTTGTTCCCAAATCCAACCCTCCTCACTTAGTTTTCGATTCTAAGCTTCAGCTTGCGCTGGGTTCTTTCGGATTATTATCGTTTCAATTCGCCGTTCCTCCACATCACCAACGGTCAAGGTCATCCCTTCAAACTCCACCTCTTCTCCCCCGACAGGGATGTGCCCCAGCAGTCCGATGACGAAACCCGCGATAGTTTCGTAATCCTCCTCCTCAGGCAACTGGGAATGTAAGAGCTCGTTTACTTCTTCGATAGAAAGGCGCCCGTTGACTGTATAAGTGTTCTCATCGACGCACTCGTAATCAATCTCTTCTTCGTCATACTCGTCAAAAATGTTCCCGACAATTTCTTCCAGCAGGTCTTCGATGGTGACCAGCCCAGCGGTTCCGCCGTACTCGTCGATCACTATCGCCATATGGATCTTTTTCTGCTGCATCTCCCGAAACAGCTCATCTGTCTTTTTAGTATCCGGAACCAAGACCGGCTCCCGCATCAGGCTTAGAACGCTGAAATCCTCGGCAGGCTTGCCACACAAAAAAGGCATAAGGTCTTTTACATAAAAAATGCCAATAATATCATCCAGATCTTCCCGATAGACAGGAATTCGCGAATATCTGGCCTGCTCGGCAATCTCAGCAATATCAGCGTCCACATCGATGGCCACGATTTCGGTCCGTGGGGTCATTACCTCGCGCAAAATAGTATCGTCAAACTCAAAAATACTATTTATCATATCCTTGCCAGCTTCGCGAAAAAGTCCTTCTTCCTCGCCAACATCCAGCATCAAGCGTATCTCTTCTTCAGTTACCTGAGTTCCACTTTCCTTGCCCCTCACACCAAAGGGTTTAATAATAATATTCGTCGACACATCCAAGGCCCAGACAAATGGCGTAAAAAGCTTGACAAAAAAATTAATAAAATTGGCGATTCTGAGAGTGACGGCTTCAGAGCGTGTCAACGCAACCCTTTTGGGAACCAGCTCGCCAAAAACGAGAAATAAATATGTCATGACGAGGACAATAAGAAAAACGGCGACTCCACTGGAAATCTCGGTTAAGCCTGATATGCCAAAGTTCCTTGTCAGGCCACGCAAAAAGTCATCGAGCAACAAGACTACCATCGAACACGCTAAAAACCCTGCGACAGTTATCCCAAATTTTGAGGTGGCGATAAAACGGCCTGGCCGCTCTAGCAGCCTCAAAATCACACCGGCACGTCGATTCCCATTGTCCGCCAGCTGTTTGATATTTGATTTTTTAACTGAAATCACCGCTATTTCCGAAGCCGCAAGAAATCCACTAATTATGAGCAATAAAAAGATTATAATAAACTCTAACCATATCCCGCTAGTGTCGGGTTCCATCACTGAGTAATTCCTCCTCTTTGTAACTATAAAAATTTTCTCACCGACCTACCCTGCCGTGAGCCAGCCTAAATTCTAGCCGAGTCCTCGCCTCGGCGCCCCTGGCATTTCATGATTAAGCATACGAATACCGACATAGACGAAATCAGGCACCTCAGCCCCATCGGCCCCGTTGATCATTTCGGCAATGACAAGGTTGTCCATTACAAACCTTACAACTGCCAACCCGGCATCCGGAAAAGTATCGTATAGCCGACCAGCGCTAGCGCATCCTAAGGGAACTGTGTCGCTACTATTGGCAACAACCCCGACAGGACCAACGTCTGTCACGGCAACGATCATCTCCGCATCCATGGGATTCTCTGGTTCCTTAACAAGGACCAGCGGCAGCCCGGGTCGGAAGGGCGCTTTGCCATGAAAGCTATCTATGCCCACTATCGCGATGCTCGATGGAATCTCTTTCATTCCTTCCTACCCCCAATTCTATCCTACTTCGCTATTTATTATATCGGATTTTTCACCTCTCGTGTAAACAATTCGACAAGAAGTTATTTTTTTCTGGCAAAATGAGAATATTAGAATTGTCCCCAAGACGCAAGTACTCCAGATATACGCACAGCTTCTCGACGCCTTGGGGCCAGTATAGCATCTGCGATCCGGTCGCCTGTAAAATTAGCCATGTCATCAGCAAACTCTTCCTCCCCCTACAAAAAAAAGCTCTCCCAGGACACCGTGGTATCCTTGGGAAAGCTACGTCACTTTCCATGCTAGTGAGCTGCATCGCCCACCAATAATAATTTTTAGTTAAAGTCGTGGAGTTTTTATTGACCAGAATTATCCAAATGGCGTAAATCCGTGCCATATCCGTCAGCAAAAGTTGTCAATGAAAATTTCTCCATTTTCCATTCGGGAATACGGCACTCTTTACAAGCGTGACGAACCCACTTATTGCGAAGCCAACGCGCCGCATGGGAATTGCGGGAATTGCGCACACGAAATAATCGTCCGCAGTGAGTTGTCACCTCAGCATATTCACCATTGACTTTAATTGATTTAATCCCGTGGAGAACGCCTTTACGGGACGGCCACAGCTTGATTTTTTCAATTAAACGAAAAAGGTCAATGCGTTTGCGATAGTACCGTTTTTTTGCTTCGCTCATCAAACCACCTGAATTCATTTTTATCCATCTATTTCGATTGATTTCAGCATGCTTTTCCTGAAATCTGAATACCGGAGTTGGCGGGGAGCCTGAGAGTTCCACTCAGCTGCATAGATTTAGAGTCTATGTGATCAATTCGATCTGCCCCCCAATATTTATCCACCTGCCCCGCATCTTAGCACATTTTGCCCGCGAGGACAAATCGAGGTTAGATTACCGACCCAATCATCGCCGCCACGCCAATCGGCAAGTAATCGTGAATGAGCCTTTCTTCAAACCTTGTCGCAGCCTCAATGTCAAGGGATAAAGGCACTCCAGGGGCCGCGACCCATGCCTGGGGGTGCAACATCTCACTTGAGATCCAGCCACCCCGTGGGTTAGCATCGAAAACAAGGTCAAAATCCTTTAACTCTTCGATATTTCGAAACACTTTCCATCCTGCGGCGACCAGCTGGGCTTGACGCTCCTCGCTCCGGGCGTAGACGACAGGAAAAGCTCCTCTTTTTCGCAAAAGCTGGAGTGCTTCATTCCCTACCCTGCCGCAGCCCAAGATGGCGACGCGACGATTACTTAAACCGCCGGCAGCCCCTTCTAGAGCAGTGACATAGCCACGAGCGGTCGCCCGGTTGTTTTCAATAATCCGATTCTTCTTGAGATTTACCGCAATAAATTTACAATCATCGGCCAGCATGATTAGCTCATAGCCAGCATGGCCGGCCTGGTAAATGCCCGCCACATCGACCTCATCCATCACTGTTGTCTCAAAGCCCATCTGTCGCGCTACTTCGGCCACGGAAGCGGCAAAGGAACCGATAATGCCCAGGCCAGTAGTTACAGGTATAACCGCGATTTTTATCTTTCCCGCAGCACGATGAATCGTTCGTCCATCGATCCCTCCCGCGACTGCTCCAAGAACGCTTAAATCATACCCTGTTTTTGCCTTGAGCTCTTTATCGTAAGTTGCTAAACCGCCTGGGATGTCCTTAATCCAATCCTCGATCAATCTTGTCACAAACAAAACCTCCGCTTATACTAAACGTTGAGGCGGGCGCCGTTGACGTAGGCAACACTGCGCCCGACGCGCTTGATATTCTGATAGCCTGCCTTCGCCATGGCCAGCCGCTCGATTCCTATCCCTAGGCCTACCCAAGGATCAAATATTCCCCAGCGGCTGTCCATTGGGTGGGGACCGTAGGCCCCGGAGGCAATCTCCAGATCGCCGCAGACAATATCCAGGGTTTGCCCGTAGACCTCCGACTCAGTCATTTCCAGCTGATATTCCTCGAGGCCGGCAGCGGCCATCGCCTGGCGTGCTAAATTTTCCAACCGGGGCATCTGTTCCCCCTCCGCAACTCCTGCCAGCTCGACAAAGTTGAGCATCGTAAACTCGTTCATATGCTGCGCTCCCTGCGTCTCCTTGCGAAAACAAGGACCAGACTCGAATATCCGCACTTTGTCGTGGGTAACTTTGTGGATATCCCGCATCATCTCATACAAATTTGGCGCCAGCATTGGTCGCAGGCATTTATTCTCACCCAGCCAAAAGACCTGCTTTGCCAAGGGATGACCCGCCCCAATGGACATTTTTTCGAGCATTTGTTCCGAGATGATTAATGGAGTAGTCATTTCAGCAAAGCCTTCCTGGATGGTAAGCCATTCAATCAAGCGGCTCTCAAGAATTTTCGCCAATGGGCGATGCTCATGCTCCATAAAATCAAACAACAATTCCCGATTGGTTTTAGCAAGTTTTTTTTCTTGATCGAGATAAAACTTGTCACGTTCCAAGGTATCGGGATAATCCATCTCCAGTAAAGCTTCCGCGGCATTCAGTTCGATTAGCCTTTGACGCTGGGTAATTGTCAGTTTTACAGTCATCTATCCGTCCTCCCGCAAAATCTAGTCCTCTTTAACTACTGGAAAGTACATCGACTCCATAAATGTCTGCTGAAAATCAGCCCGCCCAGCAAGCTCCACATGGCGTGCCTGACGCGCTAATGCCAGTGCTTTACTTCTTTCGTCCTCCGAGAGCAAGGCCAAACAAGCTCCCGCTCCGGCAGCATTTCCAACCGAAATAATCTTTTCTGACTCGATAGCCGGAAAAAGCCCGACTCGCTGAGCACTTTCCCGCTTGATATAATTGCCAAAGGCGCCGGCGATGATAATGCGATCCAAATCATCTACCTTTGCCTCAAATTCATTGATCATCGTCACAATCCCGGCATAAATTGCTCCCTTAGCCAGCTGTACCTCGCGAACATCTTTTTGCGTAAGCACAACATTTCCTTGGCCCGCCTCGGCATATAGAACAAACTGATTGCCATTTTCTGGGGTTGTCTCGAGTCTTCCGGCGATGTGAACATCTATGCCCTTGGCGACTGCCGCTGCTTGGTCCAGCATTCTTCCAGTGTGATCAATAATGCCGACACGAAGAAGTTCTGCCACAGCGTCAATGAGTCCCGAGCCGCAAATGCCGCAGGGAGTTACATCGTCGATGACTTCCAGCTCAATTTTTTCGTCCGAAATACACACACTTTCGATGGCTCCCGTCGCTGCCCGCATTCCTTGGAAGATAGCAGCTCCTTCAAAGGCTGGCCCGGCTGCCGTCGAGCAAACAAGCGTCTCGCCATCCTTGGCCAGTACTATTTCACCGTTTGTCCCGACGTCGATGGCTAAACTGAGTCCTTCTTTTTCATCCAGGCGGGTAGCCAAGATAACACCGGTGATGTCAGAGCCGACATGCCCCGCAATATTTGACAACAAATGCATTTCTCCCCAGGGAGAAATGTCAATCCCTAGAGAAATAGCCGTAGCGTCCATGGCCCGGCAAAAAACCGGTGCAAACGGAGCCTGAGCCAGCTGCGCCGGATTAACTCCCAAGAACAAATGACTCATCGTCGTATTACCGACAACAGCGCCGCTATAGATATTCGCCGCAGCTATGTTCATCGTGGCACAAAAATGACCAATAATCTGATTGCAGCAAGTGATTATTTTGTCTTGCAGCAAATTTAAATTATCGGCGCACTCCGCACTGAAATTGATCCGGGAAATAACATCGGCGCCGTGTATGCCTTGGGGATTTGCTCTGGCTACAACCCCGAGTAATCTAGATTTATTTAGATCCCACAGCATGCCGACAACCGTTGTCGTGCCAATATCAAAAGCGATCCCATAGCATTTTTCCTGCGTGTCGCCTGCTTCCACCGCAATCACTTTTTTGCCTTCGGCGACTACTGTAATCTCACCGGAATGTCCCGTAAAAATTGCGGGCAATTGCTGCAACAGCAAGTGTTCTTTAAAATAAAAATCATTGCCGGGTAAAAGCTCAAGGAGGCGTTGCGTATCACTCCGCTGATCATCCAGGGATGCCTGTGGCAGCACGATTAGGTATTTCGATATTTTATGACTGTGAATATAATCTTCTGGCATATAATTGAGCTTGGATTTGCGGGAAACGGCTGCAGCGCATGCTTGAGGTATAGTAATTTCTATATTCCCAATTAGATTGAGGCGACAGGCCAAACGGTAGCCATCTTTCAGCTCATCCTTTGACAATGCCTTAACTTCAGCAGTGTCAGGCGGCGCGGCCATCCCCGAAACGACGATAACCTTGCACTTGCCGCAAGTCCCCTTGCCACCGCAGCTACCTTCAATCATGACTCCGGCCTGAGCGGCCAATGTATAGACATTATCGCCGACTTTTGCCACCTGCCTGATCCCGGATGGTAAATATGTGACGTGACAATTCATCATTTCTCCTCCTGTATTTGCCGCTTAATGGTCGATCCCACACGATTCCTGGTTGCGCGCCCGGCAGAAATTGCAACCGGATGCTTCAGCCGAACACGAACGACAGTCGCTTCCCGGAATCGCGGAAGTACCGTTAGTAATGACGAAGAAACCAGCGCAAGATTTGAGAGGCAGCATCACGCTGTCCCCGGCCAGCTCGACTCCAATCTGCGCATTGTCCAAAACTTCAAAAAACAGCTTGACTTGGTCGGTACTCATGCCGTAATAACCAGGTCCAAAGGAATCTGTAATAAATAGATTCCCGGGCCTCGTCTCGGTCTCCTTCAAGCTAGCGTCGTGCCAAGCACCTAAAAGTGAGCGCAATTCGTCGCGCCCGGCATCGATATAAGCCGTACCCCATGTGTCAGCATAGAATTGTTCCATCAATGTCCCTTGCTCCGACTCAAAGCCTTTTGCTGAGATTATGAAAGCATAGATGGCCACAACGTCCGGCCGGCTTAGTCGCTCAAATGCAGTGCATCTGAATTTAGCATTGCCCAGTTGCAACTCCGCTCCGTTTAAGCCTTCAGCAGTGAAGCGCCGGACAATCGCCTGCAGTTTCACTTCGGGAAAAATCGTTTCACGAACATCAAGACCCTGCCTGTACATGGCGGCATATTTTTCCCGATCGCGATTAAATCCGCAAATTGCCTCAAAGTAATCGGCGGCGGCTGTCCTGATTTTGTCCAGAGAGATGTTTATTACTTCGGTTTCCATTCCTTTTCCTTTCCCTATAACCTTGCACTTCATTATTTCATTTTTTAAACAGATTGTCATCACCTATTTGCTACAGCAGAGAGCCGGAGGTCGAAACGACTTCCGGCTCAAACTATTTTAGCATAAAATCATATCACGTGACCAAATTTAACAGACCTATCCCTGTTTTGCCGAGGTAAGTGCAGGTGAGTATTTTAATCTTGCGAGATGCGCCGCATCCAGCACCGACAAGACCCACACGGCAAATCCACCGGAATACCTTCCAAAAAATGAAATCTCCGGTCCGGCAAGCTTATCCGTTATAAACCCGAGGGCGATCATCCAAAACGCCAGCATCAAGCCGCGGGATGCCCTCCCCAAGATGACGTGACCTGCTGATGGCAAGAGGGCGGCGGCGACTACAACCAAAAGCAATCGCCATTTATTTTTGATCATCGACCATTCCTCAATATTTTTTCGGACGCGGCCAGTGACCAGCGCCAGCTCTTAAAAAGCCTTCTTCGTCAATAAATTTGTACCGATGCTGAGTGAACCAAAGTGATGCGATGAAGTAAAAAATAAACCCGGCCATTAAATTCATCCAATAGCCAAAAAACATTCCAAACAGTGTCGTCAGCGACAAGGCCAGCAAAACAATTGCAGGAATGGGGTGCCACGGAGCGACATAGCCACGCTCAATATATCCTAGCGGATACATCCGACGAAATTTAAACATCATGTAACCCATCAGAATATAGACCAGCAAAGCGGACAAGATTGAAAAAGTAATAACCTGGTCTAGTAGTCCTGTGTACCCAAAGGCTAAGGAAATTGGCATTAAAAAGAGAATCGCCCGGTACGGAGTCTTGTATTTCGGGTGGACGACGGCAAAAACACCTGGGATAAGCTTGTCCCGGGACATAGCAAACCAGGCGCGGCTGGCATCGTTGATACATCCGTTGGCACTTGCCAAACAGGAAAGGATAGTTCCCATGAAGAGCATCCAGATGACGATCGGCTTACCCGTTGCCAGCGCGGCGTCATACAGGGGGTAGACCGATGATCCTAGCGTCTCGGCGTCGATCAGGCTCGAGCAGACAAACCAGGTGATCGTAGCTCCGATGATCAGCGACACAATCCCTACCATCGATCCTACGGGCAGGGCCCGCCCAGTCGAGCGACATTCTTCTGCCGCCAAAGCCGTACCTTCGATGCCCAGGTAAAACCAAACACCAAATTGCATTGCCGCAATAATTCCGATAAAGCCATACGGCAGTCCATTGCTAAACTCAGCCAGCTTGAGAAGGCTGTCGGCCGGACTGTAAAAACTGGTTCCAAAAAGCAAGAAAATTATCGTGAAAAAAGCCAGAGCAGTGATAATAAAATTAAAAGTCAGAGTCGCGTAAACGCCCCGATAATTAAGATACGACAAGGCAAGCAATGTTAAAATAACGAAGGGCAAGCTCTGAATCGCTGGATTGATTGACTCCAAAATTGCCCCAACCACTAAAGCGTCCGCCGCGCATAGCATGACATATTCAAAAACAAGCATCAGTCCGATATTAAAAGCCGCCAAAGGTCCCAAGAGATACTTTGCCATGGCATACTGACCACCGGCTTCGGGAATGACCGAGCCCAGCTCTGTATTAATCATTACCAGCGAAATAAATAATAACCCAATCAGCCAGCAGGCGATGAGAGCGCCATAAGTGCCCCCCTTGGCCACGGTAAAATTCCATCCCATAAACTCGCCCACCAAAACAATTCCAACTCCAAGCGCCCATATATGGATGGGACCCAAAACTTTCTTTAGGTGAGAAACCACCTCGGTTTTTGCGCTGGGCAAAGACAATTCAGACATAAATTTTCCTCCCGACCTTTAATCTTTCTTGGATTTAGCGGCTCTTTCCACTTTTATAAAATCAATCAACATCGCTGCCAGAAACAAGCCGGACAGACCCCAAGCCGACAAATTAATAATCGTCCAAATCACAGCAATTCCTCCTAAAATAGTCCTTTTCTTGTGCAGAGACCTAAACTTTACCGTAAATGCGATCCAACATCGTCCGCAATTCCCGGTTGGATTGGGGCAAAATATAAAAGAGATACAAACCGAAAGACGAAAAAGTCAAAATAAAGAAAGGCCAGCTAAAGACATACTCAAAACCTTCGGATCCCCCCGACCCGACAATAACCTGCCCGCGCAAAACCATCGTCGTCAATAATGTCGCGAAGCACAAAACCAAAATAAACAAGACATCAAAGACGCCCACCAGCTTCGATTTAGCTGTTTGCTCTGCAGCTATTTCTTTCATGTAAAGCTCTCCCTTCATCGTTTATGTCGGCCGGATCAATCCTGAGCTCGACTGGCAGTCTCTTCTTCATACAAAGCTGCCCCATTTTTTTTCAAGTGGTAATAGACAGCTAGCATGGCGCTAGTGCCAAAAGCAATTAAGATCCCTCCGGAACTGCCAACAATGATTTTAGCACTGATTCCTGGTGCTACCTCAATCACCTGAAAAAAGACATAACCCACAAC
>CAZWXO010000076.1:1543-11463 GCA_964637885.1 uncultured bacterium | reverse complement strand
ATTACAGTAATTGCATACTGCTTGATGGATAATCACCTCCATTTATTAGTAAAGGAAAACGAGAACGGCCTTGCTAAGGCAATGAGAAGTATCGGCACAGCCTACGTCATATATTTTAACGAGAAATATTATAGAAGCGGGCATTTATTCCAAAATAGATACAAAAGTGAAGCGATTGAAGACGAAGCATATCTATTCGCAGCATTACGATATATCCATCAAAACCCGGTCAAGGCGGCAATGTGTGAAAAGGTCGAGGATTACGAATGGTCCAGCGACCGGTATTACCGAAATCCTGAGCGTCCTTGTTTTGTGGATACTGAAATTCTATTATCGATTTCAAAGATTCAAGAAGACGCGGTTTCAGAGTATCGCAGGCTGATGGAAATTCCGGAAGCAGAAAAGTTTGCGGACATGCCGGAACTGCCCAAAACAAAGAAAGAAATATCGATTTTGGTGGAAAAAGAACTGAAAGAAGCCGGAATAACCGATATGAAAGAAAAGGGTGCCAGGGATGCATTAAAAATGGCTATCCATCGACTATATCGTGAGCATAAGATTTCAATGCAGCAGATTGCTGGGGAATTGGGAATAACAAAAAGTGCAGTGCAGAAAATCCTAAGTATCAAGTATTAAAAGCAAGCCAAGCGTTTGTATTTAAATATACTTTTAAGTATCGACTTTAAATATACGTTAACGTATAATCACTATAGAGGGTAAATAACACGGGAGGCAGGTGATTTGGTGTTTGAAGTTGAATTTTATCAAGACTCCAGTGGCAAACAGCCGATAAAAGAATATTTATATCAGTTGCAGCAAAAGGCAGCTAAAAATAAAGACAGCCGTATAAAACTGCAAAAAATATACGAGTACATTGGTATTTTAGCTGATAATGGAACGCGGGCAGGGAAACCGTATACTAAGCATATTGACGAAGACATCTGGGAACTGCGACCAATAAGCGATAGAATATTCTATTTCTACCATGCGCCCGATGGCTGCTTTGTGCTTCTTCATTACTTTCAGAAAAAAACGCCGAAGACACCAAAAAAAGAAATTGAACAAGCTAAAAGAAACCGAGACAGCTACATTGAGAGAAAATTGATTGGGGGTCAAAATAATGAGTAAGGAAACATGTATCAGCCCAAGCGGTGACAAATGGAGCGCGTTTAAACAGACGCTGTTAACGCCAGAAGAAAGAAATGAAATAGATATAAAGGTACAGATAGTAACAGAGATATTAAATGCCAGACATGAACAGGGGCTAACACAAAAAGCCATAGAGAAGGCAAGCGGAGTTAAACAGCCAATTATTGCCAGGATGGAGCGAGGAACCAATGATCCTCAGCTAACCACTGTGATAAAAGTACTTGCGGCACTTGGTAAAACACTTGCTGTCGTACCCATCGAAAGCAAAAAGCATCATACAAAAGCGTAAAAAACACATGCCGCTCTAAAGTAAACCCAAGACCCCATATCAACCCAACCCAGACTATTCATCGAGAACAACCCCGCCAGAAATCGCACCTAATAGAATCTCAAGTAGATATTATTAATCCAAGCGTACAAAATATGTACGCTTGGATTATTTTTTTACGTGAGATACAAAGAATATGATAAAGATTGACTTAGTACGTGCCCTCGCAGAAAAACTAGAGATCAGTCTGAAGGATGCCGAGGACTACCTGACAACCTTAATCGAAATCATCGGTGAAACTCTGGAGAAAGGCGAGAAGGTACATCTAGCAGGTTTTGGCAACTTCGGATTACGATATGTCCCCGAGCATAGATGTTGAAAACCAAAGACAGGGGAAAGCCTGACTGTATCAGCCGGATACTACCCAATCTTTAAAGCTGAAAAAGATCTGAAGCACAAGGTAGCCAAATGCCAGATGATTATCGAAGATGAACCAGCTGATGGCCCATCAGAACCGGTCGAAACAGATGGTCCCAAGCCTAAGCGAGCCCCGATGAAGAAAAAAACCGATAAGCCAGCCGAGAACAGCTTGCAGGAAGCATCAAGGAAAGACTAAGAGCAGCATTTAGTTACAGCCTGAAAGCTATTTATATTTCTTGGAATCCCAGACTTTCGACAATAGATGCAAGGCAAGGCAGCAAGAACGGGGGGGGGGAGGGAGTGTATCGGTATAAATGACCGAGGCAACCGTTCGCAGCTAACGAAGCATGGCGCTATTATCGATAGTCTGTCCCCACCAAATTTTCACCCGAATTTAGACCAAAGGTAAGAATCGATACCTTTGATAAATTTACCATGGGCAAGCACAGCAAAAACTCACTGCTTAATATAAATTAGGCAGTGAGTTTCTTAGATTTGCCATGAATCTCATGACTGTGAGATGCAGTCAGTTTGGAAAGGAGAAGAAAAGGGGTCCATGCTAAAAAAGCAGCGGCCTTCTTCGCGAAGAACCAAAAGTAAAGGCCCCTGTCAAATACGCCTTTATGGAAAAGCATCCGGAATATGCGGCGGTGAAGTGGGCCAAAATGTTGCAGGTTTCTTTATCTGGATACCACGAATATCAAAAACGCAAGGCCAAAAAGGAACGGCCTGAAAAGGTATATAAAGGCAAAATCATGGCATTATTTAATCAAAGCCGTAATACATATAGAGTGGATAAAATCTGTGCCCTGCTCAGAAAGGCACAGCACAAGGCATCCTATAAACGTGTCAAGTCAGTGATTGAAGGTATGGGCTTAGTATCGATCCACAGGAAAAGAAGACAAAGAAGCCTGACCGACAGCCGAAAATCACGCGGGGAAGGATATGCAAACCTAACAAAAGGCCTGGAAATAACAAAACCGTTTCAAGTAGTCTCAAGCGATATCACATACATCCGGACAGACGAGGGTTTTGGTTATGTATGCCAGGTAAAGGATGTGGCTAGCGGCGTGGTATTAGCTGAATACATGGCAGGCAAGATGAAAAGCGAGCTGGTCATCGACACCATCAAACAAGCAGTGAAGCGCTGGCACCTACCATAGGATACCATCTTCAACAGTGACTGGGGAAGCCTGTACACACATCCGAAGCCGTCGTAAGCCTGCTTAAAAAATACGGAATAAAACAAAGTTTCTCCCGGGTCGGGATGCCAGGGGACAATGCCTGGAGTGAAAGCTTCTTTGCCAATTTGAAAAAGGAGCGGATTCACTGGACCCACTGTAAAACAATCGATGAAGCCAGACAAATCATCTTCGAGTATATTGAGGTTTTCTATAATCGCAAAAGAGTCCAAAAGAGGCTGGGTTATATCAGCCCTATGCAATGGCTCAAACAGTGGCAGCAAGATGAATCAAAATTAGTGGCTTAGCAAATCGTCCGAAAAAATGTTGACTACCCAGATATCCCGTGGTTAACTTATATTCTGGCAGTTATATTTGTGCTAAAATTATTTTTTAGGTAAGAGGGGACTTCTTTTATTTTTGCTACCTACCGAGTGAGAGTGAGGTTAAAATGGAGAATAATTTATTTCGGAAAAGCACAATGGATCGAATTTCTTCCCCTGACCAACTTAACGATTATATTAAGGTGACTAGCGTTAGCGTGTGGTGTATTTTAGCGGGGTTGTTTGTTTTTGTTTTGGGAGTCGGTATTTGGGGATTTACCGGCAGCATTCCAGAAACAGTGCAAGTCGAGGGGGTTGCTTATGCAGTGACGGATAATGCGAATGCGGTTTATTGCTTTCTACCGCTTGGGACGGCCAAAAGATTAAAAGAGGGAATGAATGTTCAGGTTTCACCGGAATATGCCCCTAGGTCGGAATATGGCTTTATATACGGCAAAATTGCCAAAATCGGGAAGAGGCCAGTTACTGAACAGCAAATCGTCAAAACCTTTGGTAGCCTGAAGTATTTGCAAGGATTATTGCCCGAGGGCAATGCCCTCGAGATAAAGTTATCTTTGGAAGAGGTAGACAATAAGCTACAGTGGTCAAATAAAAAAGGGGAAACAATAACTCTTTCGAGTGGTTCAAAATGTAGCGTCTTAATTATCACCAAGGCGAGAAAACCATATCAATTGGTTTTAAACTAAGAAGCATAACGGAGGGGGCTCGTGAAGATGCCCAAAATTGTAAAGGTACCTGTAGTCATGCAAATGGAAGTCCTCGAATGTGGGGCAGCTTCGCTTTGCATGATTTTGGCTTACCATGGCAAATGGCTACCACTTGAGCAGGTGCGCAGTGCCTGTGGGGTGTCAAGGGACGGAGCCAGCGCAAAAAATGTTGTCTTGGCGGCCCGGAACTATGGGCTTAGTTCTGCTGGTTATCGGATGGAGCCGGAAGCACTAAGAGATATCGTTCTGCCAGCAATTATCCACTGGAATTTTAACCATTTTGTCGTTCTAAACGGTTTTAAGAAAGACAAGGTAGTGCTGAACGACCCGGCCCGCGGCGTGGTAGAGGTTTCATATGAAGAGTTTGACCGGGCTTTTACAGGGATTGTCCTAACTTTTGAAAAAACAGAAAATTTCCAGGCTGCAGGTAAACCAAAAAGCGTCTGGGGATTTGCTAAAAAGAGGCTTGAGGGCACCTTGCCCCAGTTTATATTTGTTGCCCTAACGGGGATACTAATTTCAATGATCGGGCTTATTATACCTTTATACGCAAAAATATTTCTTGATAATATTCTGTCGTACAAGAACCCTGAGTGGTTTACGCCCTTTATGTTTGCAATGATCATTACTTTGATTTTTTTCGTTATTGCCTCGGCGATTGAAGCAATTTACTGGCTCAAAATCGAAGGGAAGTTTGCCATTGTTGCCAATGCGGAATTTATCTGGCACGTTTTTCGTCTACCGATGGAATTTTTCTCCCAGCGTTATGCGGGTGACATCGTTGCCCGGCAGTCTTCGAACGAGCAAATTGCCAGCGTTTTGATCCGCCAGCTGGCCCCCGTTTTTATGAATCTCTGCTTACTCGCTTTTTGCCTGCTGGTAATGATCAACTACAGCTTTCTATTGACGATGATTGGCGTTTCCACAGCATTTATAAATCTTATTGTGATGCGTTATTCCAGTAAAAAGCAGATGGACTTTAGCCGTGCCGCGATGCGTGACGCAGGTAAACTTTCCGCAGCAACGATGTCGGGGATTGAAATGATTGAGAGTATCAAGGCCAGTGGCGCCGAGAATGGTTTTTTTGAGCGTTGGTCCGGGTTTTATGCCAAACAGTTAAGTGCGATGACACAAATTGCCAAGTTTAATTTTTATGTGGGTGCAATCCCAGCAATGTTGCAGCAATGCACGAATATCCTAGTGCTGATGGTTGGAGTATACATGATTCTTGACGGGGAGTTCACAATCGGAATGTTGATGGCTTTTCAGGGTTTTCTGGGCTCGTTTTTAGCTCCAGTTAACCAGCTTTTAACGGTCGGTCAATCATTTATTATGATGCGTTCATCGATGGAGCGGATCGAGGATGTAATGAATTATCAGACCGATGACGTAAAGGTAGGCGTTGTCAGCGATGCTCCATCGACTACCGAAATATTGGGGTCGGGTAAACTGTCGGGCGCTATTGAAATCAGCAACATCACTTTCGGTTATAGCAAGCTGGAGATGCCGTTAATAAAAGGTTTTTCGATTAGCATCAGACCTGGCACCTCGATTGCCATCGTCGGGGGTAGTGGTAGCGGGAAGTCGACTCTTGCCAAGCTAATTACGGGTCTTTACCCGGTATGGGATGGCGAAATATGGTTTGACGGCCACAAAAAAGAACAAATTGATCAGTATGTATTTAAAAGCTCTGTAGCAATGGTTGATCAGGACATTACACTTTTTGCTGACACCGTTGCCGATAATATCAGAATGTGGGACAGGTCAATTGAAGACTTTGCGGTTATCATGGCAGCGCGGGATGCTGATATCCATGAAACTATCGTATCGCGCCCTGGTGGTTACAACCAGTTGGTCAGAGAAGGTGGCAATAATTTTTCAGGTGGACAACGGCAGCGTTTTGAGATAGCCCGTGTCCTAGCCCAGGAACCGACGATTATTATTTTGGACGAAGCCACCTCTTCCCTTGATGCCAAAACAGAGGAGCAGGTGATGAAAAATATCCGTAACATCGGTGCCACCTGCATTGTAATCGCCCACCGGCTGTCGACGATTCGCGATTGCGACGAAATTATCGTCCTCGAGAATGGTGAGGTCAAAGAGCGCGGGACGCACGAGGAACTTTATGTCAAAGAAGGTCTCTACAAAGAGCTGGTCAGTAGCGAATAAACGCAAAAGGCGGTGAGTGGATGAGCTTCAATATTTTTTATGATCAGATAAAACAACGGCAAGAAATGGATCAGGAGCTTTTCGAGGGCGCTTTTTGCAATCTGGCCGAGATTTTGAAGCAAAAGCCAATTTCCATTGCTGCTACGAGTAGTGAATCAACCCGGGAAGCGATTGGGGAAGTTCTGCGCCTCCTTGGAGTGGCAGTTCCTGAAGTGCCGGAAAGCATCAAAGATATTAATGCGCAGATGGAATACATGTTGCACCCCTCGGGCGTGATGCGCCGACGTGTCGAGCTTATCGGTGCATGGTGGAAGAATGCCGTGGGGCTGATGTTAGGCAGTACAGTTGATGGTGACATAATTATCCTAAAACCCGCGAAATTTTCCGGTTATGAATATACAAATGAAAAAACCGGTAAAACTTTTCATGTAAATAAAAAAGTGGCGAAAACCATCAATACCGTGGCCTTTGTCTTTTATAAGCCCTTCCCGGCCAGGAAGTTGTCTTTGGGCGATTTGGGCGCTTTTATGGTGAAAACCATCAATTTATCGGATGTTATTTTCTTGTTGGGGGCAAGCCTATTGGTGGCCTTGCTCGGGCTCGTTTTGCCATACATGAACCAGCAAATTTACCAAAGTGTTATTCCTTCGGGGGGCAAGGAAGCCATCTTTCCCGTGGGCGCCTTTCTAATCGGGGCTGCTCTGGCAGGGTCGCTTTTCGGCATAACAAAGAGTATCGTCCTTGGAAAATTTGGTGACAAGTTGAAGATGTCTGTTGAATCAGCGGCGATGATGCGGTTGTTTTCGTTGCCGGCGACATTTTTTAACGACTACACGGCGGGCGAGCTCAGCAGCCGCTTAATGAATATTAATACCCTATGCACAGCCATTTCCAATGCCGTATTATCGACGGGGTTGACAGCTGTTTTTTCACTGATTTACCTTGCCCAGATGGTTAGTTTTGCCCCGGCTCTTGTGGCTCCAGGGGTGATAATTATTATAACGTCCCTCGCTTTTTCACTTTTGACAACTTTAGTGCAGCTAAAAATAACCCGGCGACAAATGCAGGTCTCGGCAAAGCTATCGGGGTTGGTTTTTGCGCTATTTACCGGGATCCAGAAAATTAAAATCTCAGGGGCTGAGAAAAGAGCCTTTGCCAAATGGGCGGACACATATAAAAAAGAAGGGGAATTAAAATATTCCCCTCCGATGCTCCTGCGCCTCAATACCACCATTGCCGGGGCGATTAGCCTGGGCGGCAGTATTTTTCTGTATTATTCTGCTGCAACTCATAATGTTTCGATTGCCAACTACATTGCCTTTATGACGGCCTACGGAGCCGTCAGTGCAGGAATCATGGCTCTTTCCGGCGTGGCCGCTACTGTGGCAACAATTAAACCGATTCTTGAAATGGTAAAACCTATCCTCGAAACCCCCCCCGAATTAACCGAGAATCAAAAAATTGTCACTTCCCTGTCGGGGAATATTGAAATCAATAATCTTACCTTCCGTTACGATAAAGACGGACCGCCGATCCTTGATAACTTGAGTTTGAAGATTCGCGCCGGTGAGTTTGTGGCGGTGGTGGGAAAAACCGGCTGTGGTAAATCAACCCTGATGCGACTGCTCCTGGGCTTTGAAAAAGCGGAGACGGGGGTTATTTATTATGATGGGCAGGATATCGAAAAACTAGATCTGCGCTCTGTTCGGCAATGTATCGGGGTTGACATGCAAAACGGCAAGCTTTTTTCCGGCGATATCTTCGGCAATATCATTGTCACCGCACCGTGGAAAACCCTTGAGGATGCCTGGGAAGCAGCCAGGCTCGCCGGCATGGAAGAGGATATCAAAGCGATGCCGATGGGGATGCATACTGTCCTTAGCGAAGGCAGTGGGGGAATATCCGGTGGGCAAAAACAGCGGTTGATGATTGCGCGGGCACTGGTTTCCAAGCCGAACATTTTACTTTTTGATGAGGCGACCTCGGCTCTTGATAATATAACCCAGAAGAAGGTTTCCGATAGTATCGCTGAATTAAAATGTACAAGGCTGGTTATTGCGCATCGCCTCTCAACGATTCGTCATTGCAACCGCATTATAGTTTTGGCAGACGGCAAAATCGTCGAGGAAGGAGACTACGCTAAACTAATGGAACAACGCGGACTTTTCTACGAAATGGCAGTCAGGCAAACGATAGCGTAGCGTGAAAGATGGAACAATAAAGCCGTTTCTTGCACTGAGTGAAACTTGATCATTGTGAAATGGTCATTAGTTGAACTAGTCCATGTGACGTATTGCCAGTTCATTCGTGAGAATGTTTACTGGCAGTAGGAATCGGGTAGGGCACCTGAGCTATAAAAGAGAGGGCTCCGGGTTTCCTTATTCAGCCAAGCAGAATATTTATCGTTTTCTCCAACTGGCAACTGATTAATAAATGAAATTTGCCAGGCAAATTATTCCATTAGTGTGAACTGTGCACTGGCATGTGAGCTAGTTTGATAAGTGGTTCGTATATAGCTTCAATAGGAAAATATTACGTTCAGCGTAAACAGCATGGAGGAGGAAAAAATGCAAACAGATAGTATTGTCAGGCTTAAGCCTTTTCATGCTTTTGCCGTGGAGGGACGTTACTATGTCCTAAGACCCCGCACTTTACATTATTCGGTGATTTCGAGTGAACTTTACGCTTGGCTTGAGCAGCTCGCCCCGGAAAAAGAACAGGCTAGCGTCGGTAATGAGCTTAAAGAGCAGCTGGAGGCCGCCAATCTATTGGCGGATAAGGATTATCCAAGCCCGCAAGCCCAGCAGGAAAAGGAGGCGGCAGCTTGGGCGGCGATATCCCCGAAGGTGATGGAAACAAAGGCTCTTGAACTGATGTTGGTGCAGGAATGCAATATGGAATGTGTCTATTGCTATGGCAAAAGCGGTAGCTATGGTTTGGGAGGGCGGATGGATTTTGCCAAGGCCTGTCAGGGCGTTGACTGGCTGGTGGAGACCGCCGGTCCCGAGGGTGAACTGACGCTGATTTTTTTTGGTGGCGAGCCCATGCTGGCTTTTCCTTTGATTAAACAGATTACCGAGTATGCCGTGCAGGGGCACTCGGGGCGGAAATGGCGCATCGGTATCACGACCAATGCCACAATTATAGACGACGAGATTCTAGATTTTTTTGATACTTACGAGATAGATCCTTGTCTAAGTATTGACGGACCGGCTACTTATCAGAATGCCAACCGTCCCTTACAGGGGGGAAAGGCATCATATGATCTGGTGGCATCAAACATTGCCCGTATTCTGAAGCGCCGGCCAAATGCCTCAGCTCGGGCCACACTATGGGAAAACCAGAATGAGAATTTTTGCAATGCCGCACTATCGAAACAGGGGTTTAAAAATTTTCAGGCGCGCTTCGCTTCGGGTTGCCTTCTGGATGAGCAGAATGGGCAACCAACAGACAGCCTGGCAGTTAGTCAGTGGCAGGAAAAGCTGCAAACCTTGACGGGCATGGTCAATGAGACTTTAGCTTTGTTAAAAGATCGACAAACGGAAAAATTGCGCGAAAAACTACGCAGCCGCGAATTACACCGTATTTTTTCAGGGTGGAGTAAGCATAAGCGCCACATGTACTGTGGAGCAGGTCGCTCTATGCTGGCACTAGCGGCTGATGGTACTTTTTATCCGTGTCA
>CAZWXO010000076.1:0-1533 GCA_964637885.1 uncultured bacterium | reverse complement strand
CGTGTCACCGCTTTGTTGGTAATTCTGACTATAATCTGGGCAAGCTGACTCCGGGGAGTAACCCTGGACGGGGTGTTTTTTCCGGCCATGTCTATCTTGATAGTGAGGCATGCAGCACATGCTGGGCTAAATATGCATGTGGGGGGCTTTGCGTGTACGACGGGGCAGTAGAAAACGGCCACCCCTTTGCACCCCCAGAGTACGCCTGTGACCTTGAGCGGATGAGAATCGAATTATCTATTGCAATCGATGCCAACCTCAGCCAGGCAGATCGTACTTTTCTGCAAGAGCAGGAACTGGCCTTTAAAGGTGGTTGTCCACTTGATTTATCAGATTCTACTTGGAGTGGTATTTAACAAGGGGGTATCGCTGTGCAAGAACCCCAAGCATGCTACGATGTGGTCATTATAGGTGGTGGACTGGCAGGCCTTGCTGCCGCCTGGTCTTTGCGTCGACAAAAAACATTACTGCTGGAAAGTGAACCACGGCTCGGCGGAAGGGTTTTTACCCGCCAACAGGACGATGCTTGTTTTGATCAAGGTGCAATTTTCGGTTTTGACCGGCGTTACCTACCCTTTTCCTTACAATTGCCTGAGTTGATGCCGGTGGAGCGACGAATTCTATTGTATCACCGAGGGCGTTTAACCGAGGGGGCAAGCCCCGCCCAGGCAATCAGTCGCCATGACCCGTTCCTGGGTATGGCCGTGCGTACACGGCTACAGGATGCGGCCCAGGCCTGGCCTTTAGAGGAAATTACAGAACTTTACGATGCTTTTTTTCAAGTCATCCACCCTGGGCACATCGGGGAATATGTCCCGCAGCGCCATGTTGATGCCATGGCTGTATACGACACCCGCCCCTTCCCCGGGGGCAATCAGGAAATCATCACTGCCCTTACCAGTCGCTTGGCAGATTACCCGGTCAAGTTGGTCACAGGTAGCACCGTGCAAAAGGTGATTTCCGGGACGGATCGACTCTACCGTGTTGAGTGTGCGGACGGCACCGTCTATCTTAGCAAAGCAGTTATCATCACAACCCCGGCCGATATAGCCTTTGGGATGCTGAGGCATCTACCCGCGGAGGTCGGAAATTTTTTAACTGCTGTCCAGTACCGTGGTGGAATTGTCGTTTCATTTCTCATTGCTGACACCCCCAAAGCCCGCTTTTCCTATGCAGTCGCGACTGATCTACTTATCAGCACAATTATCAGCCAGCCTGCCAGGGACGGACGGCAGATTCTTACTGTCTATTTTTCCGGGGAGAACTACAGGCGAGCGCTTGAATTAAAGGATATTGAGCTATTAAAGCGAGCAGAGGAAGGAATTTTCCGGTTAACCGGTATTAGCCTAACCTCTGAGGAAATAGCCACCGGCGTGGTGCAGCGCTGGCCCCGGGTTGGGCCTGTTATCGATAGACGCATGGTAAAAGCCTTTCGGATTGAATTATTGCAGCCGCTACCGGGTATTTTTTTAGCGGGGGAATATACCGTGGTCGAGGCGGCAGCCCCGATGCCCTATGGGATGACGGCAGCGG
>CAZWXO010000075.1:1531-11520 GCA_964637885.1 uncultured bacterium | reverse complement strand
GCGGACGTGCCTGCAGCAGGTCGTTGAGCGACTCCGTAAATTTGAGCAGATTCATTTGGATGACGAGGCCTATATGCAAATGGAATTTGACCTATGTGCGCTAGTGCACCAAGTGGCAGAGAAATTTCAGCCGAGACTGGCGGAACAAGGGCATGTGGTGACGGTGGATTGTCAAATGCCTCGCTTGGTATATGGCAATCCTACGGCAGTACGGCGGACAGCTGAAATCATCGTTGAAAATGCAGTCGCCCATGGACTGAAGTGCCGGCAGGGGGGAAGCATTGGGATCGAGGTTCATTTTTCTGCTGAAGGGATGTGCCAGATCCGGATCGCCAATACCGGTGAACCGTTGCCGGAAGAAAGCATGGGGCGCATTTTTGATCCCTTTTTCAGCCTCGCCGCCGAGGCCGGTTATGCGGGCCTAGGGCTCAGCGTGGCGTATAATCTGGTCACCAAAACTTTACGTGGCTATATCGAGTGCGAACGTTCGGATGCGACGGAGACAGCTTTTGTTTTTGTTTTTCCGATTCAGCATCTTCCAGAGGAATAGCGGGAGTCGATTACTGTCAATTCGTCTGGTTTAGTGCGGATGAATAGCTAGCGATGAGAAGCTTGCCGAGGATTTTTCTTGCGTGAATCCAATAGCGGTTTACCTTGATGTTAGGAGAAAGGACGCGATGCCATGAGCCGACCCAGGGCGAGGACGATTCTTCTCGTTGAAGACGAGGCTATTTTAGGGATGCGGGAGAAACATTCGCTGGAGCAGCTCGGCTATGCTGTCCTCGTCAGCGCAACCGGAGAGGATGCTATCAATAAAGTAGCCAAGAGCCCGGAAATTGATCTCGTCTTGATGGATATTGATTTAGGCGCTGGGATGGATGGCACGGAGGCTGCTCAGGCAATTTTAGCCAGCCATCATTTACCGTTGCTTTTTTTATCGAGTCACGCTGAAGCGGATGTCATTGCAAGAACGGAAAAGGCCAATGCTTACGGATATGTCATCAAGGGTTCAAGCCCGGCGGTGCTGGACGGATCGATTAAAATGGCCTTTAAGCTTCACGCCGCCTACCATTTGCTCCAGGAAAATGAAGAACGTTTTCATTCTCTTTTTGAGCAGGCCCCGCTTGGTTATCAATCTCTGAATGAGGATGGTTACTTTATCGAGGTCAACCGGGCCTGGCTGGAGACCTTGGGCTACGACAGGGAGGAGGTTCTCGGCAAATGGTTTGGCGATTTTTTTGCGCCGGAGTACGTCGAGGCTTTTCGGGAAAGGTTTCCTTTGTTTAAGGCTAGGGGAAAAATTCACGCCGAGTTTCGCATGAAGCATAAAAAAGGGCACATTCTCTACATCGCTTTTGAAGGTCGGATTGCTCATCAAGCGGATGGCGCCTTTCAAAAAACCCACTGTATCCTGTCGGATATAACCGAGCTCAAACGGAAGGAGTTAGCCCTGCAGGAAAGCGAGAATCGCTACCGCAACCTGGTGGAGATGGCCGTCGATGGCATTTTACTTGGCTCTCACGAAGGGCATGTTCTCAGTGTTAATGATAGTTTGTGCCGGATGGTTGGGCTTTCCCGGGAGGATATTCTCGGCCTGCACATCAGCCAGCTCCCTTTTGCTCCGGAGAGTCTTGCCAGCAAGCCCTTGCGTTTTGATTTACTACAAAAAGGCGAGGTAGTTGTCAGCGAGCGGGAGATTTGCCGCCCGGATGGCTCAAAGCTGACTGTCGAGATGCTGAGCAAGATGATGCCGGACGGCACCTATCAGTCCTTTGTCCGGGATATGACGGAGCGCAAAAATGCTGAGGATAAGATTCAAAAACTGCTTGAGGAGAAGGAGTGCCTGCTAAAAGAAGTGCATCACCGGATCAAAAATAACATGAGCGCCATTTACTGGTTTTTGGTCTTGCAAGCCGACACTTTAGCCGATACCGGGGCGATCAAGGCGCTGCATGATGCGGGGAGCCGGGTCCAGAGCATGATGGTTTTATACGACCGTCTCTACCGCTCGGAGGATTTTACTGATCTCTCGGTGGCAAACTATCTCGTGCCACTGACTCAGGAGATTATCAGCAATTTCCCTGACCACGATAGAGTTGAGCTGGTGATGGAGGTGGAGGACTTCCCCCTGGGAGCGAAGAAGCTTTCTGCCCTCGGAATTCTGCTCAATGAGCTGCTGACCAATGCGATGAAGCATGCCTTCCCCGATGGGCGCCAGGGGAGGATCCGCATTGGGGCGAAGCTTGATCATGGTACGATGCTTTTGTCCGTGGAAGATAACGGGGTTGGCATGCCTGCGGGGATTGATTTTGAAAGCTCCACCGGTTTTGGGATGCAGTTGATCATAATGGTCGTCGAGCAGCTCCAGGGGACGATTAAATTGGTGCGGCAGTGCGGCACTAGATTTGAGGTGGATTTCCCGGCAGGAGCACAGTGATGGGCGATTAAAGATATTGGGCATTTTTCCCGACAATACTATATATCTGAAAGGAAAATGCGATGTGCGCTAAAGAAGCTTCGGCAGTGAACATGAATGTAGGCCTTGTTGCCCAGGGTGCCTTGGCGATAGCGATGGTGACTGTTTTCTTTTTGATGTTCCGCGGGGTGACGAATGTTTTCAACGCCTTGCTGGTGCCTTTGACGCTCTATGCTTTTTCCCGGGGTAACAAATTAGAAGAGATTTTAACCGTTTACGCTGCCGTGCTCATTTTTGTCGCTTTGTTCTTTAAGCTGCAGTTGATTTTTATCTTGCTCTATTTTGTGATTGCTTTCTTGCTGGACTTATTGCTCCGGGATGGAGAGCGGCGGCATACTTTGATGGCGACGCTAACGATTTCTTTGGCGGTCAGTCTGGGTTTGTGGGTGGCGGTTGTCTTGACAGATGACCTGTTCGGAACTCGCATTTATGAAATTACCTTGGGGATGCTGGGTGGCAATGCCTACGCTTATGCGATTATGCTGTGGATTGAAAGTTTTTTGATCAGCGTCGGGCTGCTCTATTTTGCGGAGAAATTGGCCAAGGTTTTATGAAACATGGTAAGATTGACTGGACGTAACATCGTGGTCGCGCTTAAGTGCGACAAGATGCCGCGTCCTTTTTGGCTTACTGGGGGAAAAGAAAGGAGATCGGGATGAAAAAAATTACTTGGGTGGCCTTGGGGCTATTGCTTGTCAGCCTGACGGCGGTTGGTTGTGAGACGGACAAAGAGGAAAATGGCAGCGCGCAAGGGGAAGCAGTCGTTCCTGTCGTTTTTAATGATTTGGCGAATGTTTTTGCGATGGCGGATGAGTCCGGTCAGCGTCTGATCGTTTTTTCTTATTTGGAAGAAGCTCCGGAATTGGAGGCTTTGAATGTCGCTATCGGTGCCGGCAACGATTATCTTAGCGTCAAGTATGCGGGGGAGCAGGCGGCAAGTGCTGAGGATTCGTATCGGATAGTAGCGGCAAATTTTGACAATCTCGGTGGCTATCTTTTTGACGTTGTCGAAGGAAAGGCCGTGCCGGATCAAACTTATTTTATCACCAGTAGCCAGGTTGTGGCCGAGGCTCAACTCTTAAAGACGAGTCAAGGGGAGACAGCGCCTTTGAGCAAGGCAGACCAGGCGATGCTCGCCGAGGCCAAGAAAAAAGATTATCAGGATGGCTGGATTTTAGCTGATTATGCCGACGGCAGTCAGTTACTGCAAGTAGTTTTTGCTGGCGAGGGTGCGGAGCAATTGATGAGTATTGTCTTTAAAAACCCGACAGGTGATTTGAAATTCAGTGACTACCCGGCATCAGGGGATGAGTACAGCGCCTGGCGCGTCGACGACGGCGGCATTATCGCTTCGGAGGACTTTAAGGTCTGCTTTTCAATTCTGACGGATCGCGGCTTTACCGCAGCTCTTAGCTGGGCCGGACCGGAGGGCGAGAGCACCTTTGTTTTGCAGGAGTCGGAAACAGAGCTGGTGCAGACGCCAATGGAAGGCTATCGCTATTGGTCGCCGATTTAAGCAATCATCTAAAAGGCCCGCGCGGCCCTGGGATAAATTGTGCCCTGTCGCCGCTAATTTAAATACAGAGCAAAGGCGAATAAAACGGCCAGGAGATAGGTCAGCCACGGGATATCTTTCCAGCGCCCGCACGCCATCTTGATCAGGACAAAGGATATGATCCCAAAGAAAATGCCTGCCGAGATGCTGTAAGCCATCGGCATGATGATGATGACGATAAAGGCCGGCAGGGCTTCGGTAAAATCCTTGAGGTCGATGTGGCGGATTGGCTCGATCATGAAGAGGCCGACGAGGACGAGGGCGGGAGCGGTCGCAACGGCCGGAATCATGATAAAGACAGGGGCAAAAAACAAGGCCATCGCAAAAAAGGCGGCGGTCGCTAGGGCCGTTAGGCCGGTGCGCCCACCTTCAGAGACACCGGAAGCGCTTTCAACATAAGTGGTGACGGTGCTCGTCCCCAGGAGTGCCCCGGCGGTGGTGCCGATGGCATCCGCCATTAGGGCTTGTTTGACTTGCGGGAGCTTGCCTTCTTTGTCCAGCATGCCCGCTTTATCTGCGACTCCCACGAGAGTGCCGACGGTGTCGAAGATATCGAGGAAGAGAAAAGACAAGACGACAAAGAGCATGTCCCAGGTTAGAATCTCAGCCAGGGAAAAATGTAGCTGCATAAAGGTCGGGGCGAGGCTAGGTGGCAAGCTCAGCAGGCTTGTCGGCAGCTGGGTGATACCCATCGGGACGCCGGCCAGGGTGGTGGCAAAGATGCCGATCAGCAGGGCTCCCTTGACGCGGCGGGCTACTAAAATGCCTGTCAAGATGATTCCTAGAATGGCCAGAAGCGGAGCTCCGGAGGAGATATCCCCTAGGGTCAGGGGAATCCCCTCGCCTTGGATGACAACACCGGCATTGGTCAGGCCGATAAAAGCGATAAAGAGTCCGATGCCAACAGAAATGGCATGCTTAATCGAGAGGGGGATGGCATCGACGATGGCTTCCCGGATATTAAAAATTGACATCAGGATAAAGAGGATTCCCTCGATGAAGACGGCCGTCAAGGCGTATTGCCATGTGTAGCCCATTCCTGCGACCACGGTAAAGGCAAAGAAAGCGTTGAGGCCCATCCCTGGGGCGAGGGCAAAAGGTAAATTCGCCCAGAGGGCCATCATGACTGTGGCGATGATGGCGGCGAGAGCCGTGGCGGTGAATACGGCGCCGATATCCATTCCGGTAGTACTGAGTATTGAGGGATTGACGCTGAGGATATAGGCCATCGTCATGAAGGTCGTTGCCCCGGCCATGATCTCGGTTTTATAGTTGGTTCCCCGCTCTTCGAGCTTAAAGTATGCTGCCATTTTTCCTTCCATGTGCCCACTACCTCCAAATTTTTAGTTAATAATTTTCTATTGACAATGAATAATTTCGGGTGCAAAAACAAACTTTTTGCTCTACTTCCTATACTCCAATTTCCTATATAAATAAATAATTATGCCAATAATTCTCTCCAAAATTGTTAATCGTTAATTCTTAATTGTTAATTTTCTTACAGTATGGGATTATCCCTCCAAAAAAAAGTCAGGCTAGTGCTGTAATGTTCAAAGTCTTTTCGCGCGTCAAATCGATCACTTGATCTTCGACTTTAACTACCGGCCGGCTAAGCCTGAACGAGTTGACAAAGATAACTTCCGCCTGGCGGCCGTCGCTGAGGCTAACCATTTCACCGATAAAATAGGCCGACATTTTTTGAATAAAAATGGCCATATACTTCGAATCCAAATGTCCGAGACCTTGCGTTTCAAAGTGCTCCAGGACATCAAAGGGGCAATCTCGCTTGTGGTAGCAGCGGTCGGAAACCATCGCGTCAAAGATATCGGCGATGGCGATAATTTTACCGTTGATGTGTATTTTTCCAGCCATCGCTCCGGTCGGGTAGCCAGTCCCGTCAATCCGCTCGTGGTGCATCAAGACCCCTTGACGGATATGCTCGGAGAGCGTGGGATTGTCCTGGAGGATCATGTAGCCTTCCGCGGAGTGCCGCTTGATTTCGGCAAATTCGGCTTCAGTCAGCTTGCCGGGCTTGTTCAGGATTTCGCTTGAGACCCGGGTCTTGCCAATGTCGTGCAAGACCCCGGCATAGCACGCTTGGCGGATGCCGTTTTCGTCAAGGCGCAGCCACCTGGCCAGCATCATCGACAGGATTCCGACGTTGAGGGAGTGGGTATAGGTATACTCGTCGACACTGCGTAGTTTGTTGAGGGAATGGAGGATTTCCCGATCGCCGATGCCGTAGTTGATGATGTCGGAGACGATGGAGCGGACGGTTTCCATGCGCAGTAGATTGCCTGTCTCGAGGCTGCTGTAGATTTCTTTCATTTCATCGATCTGATTTTTATACTGGCTTTCAAAGACTTGGGTAGCTGAAGCTATTTCGGCCTCGGTCAGGTCAAGGATTTCTATTTCGTTAAAGAGCATCATGTCCCGCAAGCGCATAATCGTGTATATGTCGAGAACTGATCCGGCGGGCAGAATCAGGGTGTCGTTGCGGGAAAAAAGGTCCTGCGCAATCCGCATCCCAGGGGTGCATTCGGCGAGAGGGATTCTTTTTGTTTGCTTTTTGTAAACCACTATGCCAGCCTCCTTATGGGTGCCAATTAGTTTATTGATGCGTTGCCAGATAAAGATGAAGCGCCAGGATAGAGCAAAGCCGAGTAGTCTAGAGCACGAGACCTAATAGCTGACAAAGTCAGCAATATGGATTAAGCAAGTCATCAGGCTTTTTTTTGTCGCCGCAAAAGAATTGCTTGGGGTAGTGTCAGCAGCTGCATTATATCAAATTTTAGCGGTTGTAGCATAATAAATATTGGCGCTTGCGGGATGCCAGATTAAAAAATAGGCAGCAAGAAATTCAGCCCCGGTTATTTTGGCCGGGGCTGAATAATTGAGACTATGTAACTGTTAGTCGCCTTTAGCGGGCCGGACAGTCAGGCTATTGCCCCCCATGCTTGGTGCGACATCCTTCTAAGGCTGCCGCACTCCATTGGCCGTTAAAAAAGGGCTGCCTAGCCTCAGCACCACGACATTCCCCACTGTTGCTGAGGCGTTGCGCAGACATCGCAGATTATTTGCTGTGACACATCTGTGCACCATAATCATAGCTTAAATGTGGATTATTTTTTTTAAAAGAAGGAAATGGGAAGGCACAGGGCGAATAGAGATTGTAGAGCCATCCAGAAAAAGCTGACCGGCTTTTTCCTAGCAACAATTAACAAGGAATAGTTAAGGCCGCAAAGGCAACTTTTTGCCTCAATTTTATAAAAAATCGAGGGATTAAGCTCATGATTCTCTTCAGCATTGCGATTCGTTAATTCTTAATCGCTGACTTTGCAGCAACCTTAGATTCTCCCGAGTCCACCACCACTCCAAGCGTTATTTTAGCCAGGAGGTGAGCTTGTTTTTGTTTTTCATGTTGGCACTCCTAAATTTGGAAAGAGAAAGAAGGATTGGAAAATGAAAAAAGTAGTCGTATTTGTTTTTTGCCTGAGCTTACTTGGCGTGTTGTTGGTCGGATGCGGTGGCGGTGGTGGCGAAGCCGAAGCGCCTGCACCTGCGCCGATTGAGGGAGAAGAGCTGACAGCGGAGAAATTCACGATTACTAAGCTGGATGGATGGGATTATATGGAGGTTGAGGGTGGTGTCCAAATCTATCGTCTTTCAACCAACGACGTTTTGCAGCTGCAGGTGTTGGGGTCTAATGTGACCGAGGATGAAGACAAGGCGATGCTCGAGACTTTTAGCACCAACTATAGTGGCACTCCAATCGAGGAAGCAGAATTGCTGGGGATGAAGTTTTACGTGACAAGGGTCGTCTTTAACGAAGTTGAGCAGGCTTTCTATTCGGCGGTTTTGGATGGTCAGCAGGTGAAATTGCAGGTGACTGGGACAGATTATCAATCTAATGAGGATATTGCTGCCATGGTATCGAGCATCGTCTTTAAATAGAATATCTTGTTAAGAGTAGCAATTGAATTGTCAGCCGAAGGCCTCACCTGCTTTGATGTCACATAGGGTGAGGTCTTCTCATGGACAGCAACGGTGGTTGTGGTGTGAGCACTGCGAACAACTTGCTTTCAGATTTTTCGGGTGTTAAAACGTGCCAATGCCTGTATATACAACATGAGCGAGCGTGCATATTGGCGTTATAAAGCACCCAAGGAAAAAGATTTGCTGTAAAATGTTAAGAATTCGGGCATCGCTGTGCGGGTCGAATCGATGGTGGTTTTGGTTGCGCTTTGAGGGGCGTTGATTTAATGGAGGGAGTGGAACACGTCATGCGGAAACTGGGGATAATCGACAATCGCAGAGCTATTGAGCAGGAAGATTCGCATGCGTTTCCTGTAGCTAGGCGGTTGATGTTGCTGGCTCTATTTGCTTTGGCTTCGTTAATAATGGGTGTTATCGTTGTTTTTATCGCTGAGAAAAATCAGTTTTTTGGTCAGCAGGTGACGCTAATCGGCGTTGTTTTGGGGGCACTGTTGGCGGGCTTGATTGGCTTGGTTTACTTTTTGTTACGAGCCAGCGACGCGAAAATTCTAGCCCAAGGTGTGGAAGTGCGCCAATTCAACGAGCGGTTGCAGCGGAGTGAGGAACGCTTTAAGACCCTTTTTCATTATATCCCAATCGCTATATCCATCTATGACCCGGTGAGCGGAGAGGTGCTCGATGCGAATCCGGCGACCTGGCGGATGTTCGGATGCTCGTCGCTGGAGGACTTTCGGGCGCTGGATTATTGGCGGGAGCCGCCACACTCTTTGGCCGACGTGCAGGCATGGACGGAAAGAGCGCTCCTGGATGGCCCGCAGCGGTTTGAATGGCTTGGCAGAAAACGTGGCGGGGAAGATTTGTGGAATGACATGTCTCTGGCTAAGCTTGTGCTCGACGGCGAGGACAGAGTTGTGGCGACGTCGATCGACATCACCGAGCGCAAGGCCGCGGAAGATGAGATACGCAAGCTTTCCCTCGCTGTCGAGCAAAGCCCCGCTAGCGTGGTGATTACGGATCTTGACGCTAGGATTGAGTATGTCAATGCTAAGTTTGTTTTATTGACAGGTTACTCCCGTGCCGAGGCTATCGGGCAGAATCCTCGTGTGTTAAAGTCCGGGGAGACGGACCCGGCAGTCTATCGGGAGCTGTGGCAGACGCTTCGTTCAGGGCAGGAATGGCGGGGGGAATTTCTCAACAAGAAGAAAAACGGGGAACTGTATTGGGAGCTGGCGTATATTTCCCCCATCATCGGAGAGAATGGGTTCACTACCCACTATCTGGCTGTCAAAGAGGATATCACTGAGCGGAAAAATTTTGAGGCAGAGTTAGTGGCGCAGTCGCGGCTGCAGGAAATAATAATGAACATCGCTAATAAGTATATCAACATGCCTTTAGCGGAAGTGGAGGCGGCGATCCCGGCATCCCTCGGAGAGTTTGGGGAGTTTGTCGGGGCGGATCGGGTCCATGTCTTCGATTTTGATTTTGAGGCGCAGCTTTGCCGCAATACCCATGAATGGTGCCGCCCAGGAACTAGGCCACTTCTCGAAGAGTTGCAGGAAATTTCGCTTTTCTCGGTGCCGGAGCTCGTCGAGAGCAACGCGCGTGGGGAGGACATGATCGTCTCCGATTTGCAGAGCTATCCTGAGGACGGTGCGATGCGTCGTGTTTTTGAGCCCCAAGGGGTCAAGAGCTTGATTACGGTGCCGATGATGGAGGGCGATACATGTCTGGGATCGGTGGGATTCGATTTCATCCGGGCGAGGCACGATTTTTCCGCTAGGGAGCGGCAACTATTGGCGGTTTTTGCCAATATGTTGGTTAATGTGCGCCAACGGCAGATGGCTGATGCGAAGCTGCATCAAGCGATGCAAGTGGCGCGGTCGGCGAATGCAGCTAAAAGTGAATTTCTGGCCAACATGAGCCATGAGATACGCACGCCGATGAACGCTATACTCGGTTTTT
>CAZWXO010000075.1:0-1521 GCA_964637885.1 uncultured bacterium | reverse complement strand
AGCTGCTGGAGATGGATACGACTTTGGCTCCCCAGCACATGGAATACGTGCGGACGATTAACAATAGCGGTGAACACTTGTTGAATTTGATCAACGACATTTTGGATATGTCTAAAATTGAATCTGATCAGGTGTCAATAAACTTAGCCTATTTTAACTTAGCTGATTTGTTGGTTGGGGTAGAGTCGCTTTTTCAGCAACGCGTCAAGGAGAAAGGGCTCTTCATCAAAAGCGAAAGCGACGATTCCTTGCAGGCGCTGGTCAAGGCGGATGAGAGTAAGCTGCGTCAAGTCCTGGTCAATCTAGTTGGCAATGCGGTCAAGTTCACACATACTGGTGGTATTACGATACGGGCACACCTGACTGCTGGACCGCCTGGACTCGGCCAAGATCAGAATCAGGATAATGGCGAACAGGGCTTGCTGCTAAGTATCGAAGTAGAAGACAGCGGAATCGGGATTGCTCCGATGGATAACGAGAATATTTTCCACGCATTTCAGCAGGGCTCAGCGGGGAAAAAGCTTGGGGGTACAGGCCTGGGGCTAGCTATCAGCCAGCGGTTTATTGAGATAATGGGCGGCCAGCTAGCTGTCAGGAGTCGATTAGGCCAAGGCAGCTGTTTTGAGTTCAGTATTCCGGTGGAGATTTTGGAGATCAAGAGGGATGATATGGCAACTGGGCAGCTACCGAAGTTGCAACGGTTAGTTGGTCGATTGCCAGGAGCACCGGCTGTGCGCATTTTGATTGCCGACGACGACAAGGTCAACCGTTTGTATTTACGGACATTGCTCCAGGGAGCGGGTTTTGTCGTTCACGAGGCAAGGGATGGACAGGAAGCGATTGATTTGTTTGATAGCTGGAATCCCGATGCGGTTTTAATGGATATTCAGATGCCTGTGGTGGATGGCTACGAAGCGATTGCCCGGATCAAAACCAGGGAGCAGGGGCAATTGACGCCGGTTATCGCGGTGACGGCGGATGCTTTTACGGATGTGGAAGCAGCGGCCAAGGCTTGCGGTGCCGATGCTTATGTGCGTAAACCTTTTAAAGCGGAGGAGCTTTTCGCGATTTTAGGGAAACTGATGAATCTTACTTTTCGCCCTGTTGATAGTAGGTCTAATGCCAGGGAGTTTCAGGCTGTGGGCAGTGTTGAAACGGCTGGGCTGGCTTTACTCTCCCCGGCGCTGGTCGAGTCGCTGCTAGCAGCAGTTGAGGCGGGGGAGATGGCGCGGATCAAGCAGCTGATCGAGGAAGTGGTAGAGATAGACGCTTTGTTGGGGCAGGCCCTCCATGAGCTAGCTAAGCGCTACGACTACAAGCAGATGATGGCTTTACTGAGGAGTGATGTGTCGTGAGGAGTTTAAAGCCACTGAAAAAGCCTGATGACTTTGCTGGCTTTTTCAGTGGTCTCGAACCGTCCCCGCGTTCACTTAGTGGTCTCGGGGTTTAACTTGTTAATATCTCAACTTTCCCACCCAATAATACTGCGAGGCGCAAGCATATCTAGGGCAATCCCTTTGC
>CAZWXO010000074.1:11209-11627 GCA_964637885.1 uncultured bacterium | reverse complement strand
TTGGTCGCCGTAAACCCATTCGTCCCCATCAAAAGTGGCAGTGATGACTTCATACTTTTCTCCATAGACATCGTAAAGACGCTGATTGCTTGCCGTATTCATTGTCAGCCGATCTCCGATTTGCGGGGCGCCGTCGAAATTAAAATCAACCCGATTACTAGCTGCATTCCAAGTTGCGCTGTCTAAAGAGCCAGGAGAGCCAGTAGACGGAGTATATGTAAAAAAAGAAGAGATATTTTCTGCATTTACTAAAGCAGTATAAGTATTAGCCCCATCAAATTTGTACATGGCCTTACTAAAACTTTGGCTCATGTCAAAGGTGAGGGTGGCAACGGCTGCAATAGCGGCCGTAGGAGTAGTATTCTCCGCCCAGCTGGTGCCGTTAAAGACATAAGTTTTCGTTTTATGAAGATTGCCA
>CAZWXO010000074.1:0-11199 GCA_964637885.1 uncultured bacterium | reverse complement strand
CCGGAAGAAAGGCCGTCTGTTCCAGCGGCGTAGGCCGCGGAATTGATAATCTTTGCGGAAGCGACACCGCCAACAATCGTCTGATAGGTAAATTGATCAACAGTAAGAGAGCCGTCCGCAATTGCTGTAAGATTTGCACCACTTCTCGTATACAAAGTCTGATCAAAATTCAGCACCATGGCGCTGGAGTTACCCGAGGCCACCGTCGCCTTGGGCGCATTCGGAGCTCCCGTCAAGAAGGAAAAATATGTTCCGCCAGATGTCCGGGTTGTCTCGGTAATCGTGATTGTCTTATTGGCGCCGATACCTGATTGATCGAGGAAAAAGCGATCAAGGTCCGTATCATAGCGGGCCGTGACGCCAATATTGGCGGAATTTATCGAGGTGACCATACTGCTGAGAGTCTTCGATGCCAGATTTGTCATATTAATGTTGACACTTTTTTCATCGCTGGTCCCTTTGTTAGCTGTAATCGTAAATTCAATGATATCGTCGTGCTGCAGGCCAAATTGTGTCGCAATACTGCCGATAGCGCCGGTGGAAATAGAGGCCGAGGAGGCTGATTCCCAGCGGGAAGCCAGAGAATTGACCTTAATCTGATAGGTCCCCGGCTTAGCATCCGCCCGAGCCGTGACATCGGCGTACATCGAGGTGGAAGACGTGGCCTTTTTCACCCAGTCAAGGCTGTTGACGGAGTTATTAACCAGGGTGCCGCTGTTGGTGACGCTGGTCAGGGCAAACTCTTTGCGAACGTTGAGAATGGTGTTGGCAAAGCTGACATTCTGTGTATGATAGCGCTCCATCTTATAGCTGACCATCGTCCGCAGCTGAGCATAGCGATCCACTTTTGCCTTCTCCGGTTTCAGCATATCCTTAATAATATTTTCAGTGTCAATTCCGCTGGATAGTCCACCAACACGCATTGCCATCGAGCACCACTCCTTTGTCTTTCAAGAGAAATCTACAGTCAACCCCTGCCAGCCAGGGGTGACGTTTACTAACTAACAGTTACAGCACAAAAAGTGCGATAAAGCCGCACAATTGGGCGGTGGCGCCCGAGCACGCCCGGAAAGCCGGCCGCCGGCCTTTGCTTGACGCTAGCGTCACGAAGAAGCACAGCCTTGGCTAGCCAGCGGCTATTATTCTATATATCGTCATCTTGCCCTTGTTTGTTAAGCCTGATGGCGGACATAACAAAGAGCGGGGAATGATCCCCGCCCTTTGCTAGCTTGATTCCATACTTAAATAACTAAGTCGGCGATTAACAATTAAAGGTTAACGATTAATAATTGCGGAGAGAATTATTTGCATAATTCCGCAATTTTAAAGGAAATCAGGGCAAAAATTTTATTTTTGCGTCCAAAATTATTAATTATTACTTGTTAATTGTCACCTGAAAAGCCAACTGGTTTTTCTATAATCCCATGCACGCCCGTGCCCACCCCACTGATTCCGTTCTTCTGTCCTATCGATACTTAAAAGCCCCGACAGCCTGCTCGACGTCTTTAGCGACCTGCAGGAGCACCTCGGAAAGGGCTTTCATCTCCTGCATCGCGGCTGTCTGCTCCTGGGTCTGAGCCGCGCAATGCTGGGAAGCGGCGGAAAATTCGCCCGAGATACCGCTCACCTTGCGCATCCGCGCATGAATACTGTCGGTCAGGCCACCAAATTCGCCGGCCCTGTCCGCAACTTCGCCGATGTTAACCGCCATGGAGGTGATAGCCGTGCCAATGCTCTCAAAAGCCTCCGCCATCTGGCGGGCAGCGGTGACGGCATCTTGGGTGACAGTCATCGAAGCTTCCATCTCTTGGGAGATCTGCCGACTGCTATCGTTCATCTTTGCCACCATGCTGGTGATTTCTACCACAGCATTCCGGGATTCTTCGGACAAATGCATGACCTCCTTGGCAACGACAGCAAAGCCCCGCCCCATATCGCCAGCCCGGGCCGCTTCAATGGCGGCATTGAGGGACAGGAGATTGGTGTTTTCGGCGATATCGTTAATCCGCTGCAAAAAGCCGTTGACCTCGGTAACGGCGGCGGTCAGTTCCTGCATGCTGGCGGCGGAGCGGCGCATCCCCTGCTCCATCTGCCCTAAGCGGTCGCGGGTCGTTGAAACGGAGGCAAGTCCGGCCTCAGCTCCCTTTGTCACTTGTTTAGCTTCGGAATCGATGCCGCGGAATTTTTCGACAATAGTCGACACATTTTCTTTCAGGCTAGTCACTTCCGCCTCAGCCTGGGCTACAAGCGCCGCCTGCTCGCCGGAGTCGCTGGCAACCCCTTCGATAGTGGAGGTAATCACCTCGGTTGCACCCATCATTTCACTAGTGTTAGCGGTAATATGCTCCGCCGCATCCAGCACCTTGTGGGAGCGCTGGGCAATGTCCCCGATGAGAGTGCGGATGTTACCCGCCGTCGCATTGAGAGCAGTCCCGATTTCCCCTAGTTCATCCCGGCGCTTGATGGCGACGTTGCCGCTGACATCGCCGGCTGCCAGTTGATCGGCAAAGCTCTTGATTGTCCGCGTCGGTCGCAAAAGCCGCCCGATCCACAAGGCGCCAAAAACAATGAATCCCAAGATAAAGGCCGCGTTGATGATCAAAAAGGTATTGCGCACCAAATTAATCCGCGCGATGATCAGGTCAGCCGGAATGTCGATGCCGACAATCCCAATCGGCTCCCCGGCAGCATCCCGAATCGGAGCATAAGCTGACAAAACATGCCCCCATCCCTCTTGGAAAGTGATTTTGCTGTAGGTGGGCTGATTACTAACAAAACACTCCAGGGCCGCCTCCTCCCACTCCGCTAAGTCGTCCGTATCACCGAGAGCTGAGAATCCTTCGCTTTCCGGATCGTTGCCATCAATGATATAGGCAAACTCCGTCCCCTCACCCGGAGCCATCGTGTATAAATATTCGGCGTTATTCGCGATGCGGATCTTGTCCATTTTGCGGACCATGGTCTGGTAATACTGATCTTCTTCGTCCATCGTCCGGACAATCCGCTGAAAGCTGATGCTATCAATCATCTCGGCCATCGCATTGACTGTCGCCCGAGCCTCCATTCCGGAAACCTTTTGAATAATGCTGTCAAACTGCATCATCGCGACGACTCCGACCACAGCACTCTGCACAATCATAATCAAAACAAAAACCGCGACGATTTGTGCCTTCAGAGTTTTTCCCTTTACCTGCTTCTCTTTCTTATTGCTCCCAAATTTAAATCTCCCACTCCTATTCCCATTCCCCAACAAATAAATCCCTCCCCCAGAATTTATCACCCACTGGCGCTCAAACGCGTTAGGCATATTGTAGCACATAACGCAGAAAAAGCGACCCGCTGGTCGCTTTTTCTGCGTTACATATTGTTTGGAGGAAACCACATGACCATTATTTCAGATGGTCAGCCATGTCTTCCTGAACTGTTGTGATTCCCTTAAGCCCAAAAGCGTCGATAATGACCTTGGCTACCCCCGGGGTCAGGAACCCTGGCAGGGTCGGTCCGAGGCGGATGTTCTTGAAGCCCAGGGAAAGTAAGGCAAGAAGGACAATGACGGCCTTCTGCTCGTACCAGGCAATATTAAATTCGATGGGTAGATCGTTGACGTCGGCCGCGCCGAAAATATCTTTCAGCTTGAGGGCCACAACCGCCAAGGAATAAGAATCATTGCACTGCCCGGCATCCAGCACCCGAGGAATTCCCCCGATATCGCCCAGAGCGAGCTTGTTGTAGCGATACTTGGCGCAACCAGCCGTCAGAATCACCGTGTCCGCCGGCAGAGCCTTGGCAAATTCCGTGTAGTATTCGCGGCTCTTCATCCGGCCATCGCACCCGGCCATGACAAAGAACTTTTTGATAGCGCCGGATTTGACGGCCTCGACGACCTTGTCAGCTAAGGCGAAGACCTGATTGTGGGCAAATCCGCCGACAATCGTCCCCGTCTCGATTTCGGTCGGAGGCGGACAGGTCTTGGCTTGCTGGATAATTTGTCCGAAATCTTTCCGCCCGCCGACAGGGCGCTCACCGATGTGCGGAGCTCCCGGCCATCCGGCAGCGTTGGTTGTATAGAGGCGGTCCTTGTAGGCGTCTTTAACAGGAACGATGCAATTTGTCGTCATCAAGATAGGCCCGTTAAAGCTGGCAAATTCTTTATCCTGTTGCCACCAGGCATTGCCGTAGTTCCCGGCGAAGTTAGTATATTTTTTGAAGAAAGGATAATAATGCGCCGGCAGCATTTCTGAGTGGGTATAAACGTCGACACCGGTTCCAGCCGTCTGCTCCAGCAGATCCTCCAGATCCCGCAAGTCGTGACCGCTAATCAAAATCCCCGGATTCTGGCGGACGCCAATCTCGACAGAAGTAATCTCCGGATGCCCGTAGGTCGAGGTGTTGGCTTTATCGAGGAGCGCCATAGCACTAACTCCTGCGGTGCCAGTGGCCACGACAAGGGCCGTGAGTTCCTCACCCCCGAGGCTGTCGTCGGTTACCTGAGCGAGCGCTTTTTGGATAAAAGAGTGAATCTCGGCATCGTCAAAGCCAAGGTTCATCGCATGCTCCGTATAGGCGGCTATTCCCTTAAGCCCAAAGATAATCGTTGCCCGCAATGAGCGGATGTCTTCGTTGGCGATGGACAAATAGCCGACCTGGCTAGCCTTGGCCTCGTAGTCGCCTGCCCCGTCCGGTGCCCAGGTAGCCGCCTCAAAGAGATCGGTCGGCAGATTGCCTCCAGCCTTAATCAGCTTGTCTTTAAGCTCGTCCCGCAATTGCAGACCTGCACAAATTTTTTCGACAAAATAATCGCGATCGAAATTAGCGTTGGTAATCGTGGCAAAAAGTCCATCAACGACAAAACGATTGACCTTGGGCTCGACAATGCCCTTCTCCCGGGCAGCAGTGGCGACGATGCCGATCCCCTTTAACAAATAGAGGAGCAAATCCTGTAAATTAGAGACATCGTCCGTCTTGCCGCAGACTCCCCGCATTGTGCATCCTGTATTCTTGGCTGTCTCCTGACATTGATAACAAAACATATTGGCTTCCATGTCTTTCCCTCCTAATATTTTTTTCCTGCTGCCCACAGTTTAGGCCCTGTGGAGAGTTTTTGCTGTAACGGATGTTACGGGATATAATCCATGTTAAATCTTAATAGTTATGTCCTAACGCTCTCGAATATATTTCTGGACAATCGCCTCGTAAGTGCCGTCTTCTTTCATCTTTTTTAACTCCGTGTCGATTTCGGCGATGACCAGACTCAGATCTTTGGTTTTCGTGAAGGCCATATAGGTCGGATATTCAGAAAATGCCACCGGCAATTCTTTGAACTGATCTGCCAATCCCATCTTTTCGGCGGCGTACCAAATAACAAAATCAGTATTTAGCAAGAGATCGATGTTGCGATTGCCTGCCTCCAGCTTGTTGATCGATTCCTCGACATTGCCACTGTAATCGACTTTGTCGAGGACTCCGCTGGCAATGTATTCCTCCAAAGTGACATAGCCCGTGTATGTTCCGACCGTGTAAGGCTTGAGGCTTGCAATATCCCCGCTATAGGTGATCGCCGAGTCTTTACGGACAAAAAAAACATTTTTTTCGACAAAAAGCGGCTCGTGCCCGTAGTCGTATTTTTTCTCCCGTTCCAGAGTTTTGTACGCACTGAAAAAGGCATCAGCGGAACCATGCGCCACCATCGCCTGGCACCTGGCCCAAGGATAGAGCTCGATTTTCACCTTATACCCCATCCGCTCAAAGGCCGCGCGGACAAGGTCAACGCTGATGCCGTGCGGCTCGCCGTCAATCATGTAGGAAATGGGGGCGTAGGCTTCTTCACTGACAAAATAAAAATCATAACCCTCGGTAGTAAAGGGGTTTATGGCATCCACTTCCGGCAACTGCTCTGCCGGCGGAGCACCACAGCCGACAGCAAAAACCCCGGTCACAATGATTAAAACTACTGTTTTGAAGATAAGCTGCCATCGCATGCCTCCACCCCCTCCAGATTTTACTTGGATCTTGGATAATAGTAGTGTTCGACAAAAGGTTGGTCATTCCTGCCGAGGCCAGTGCATTATTTGCTAATTCCAGCTGGCGAGAGAGATTATTTTGTCAAAATAAGCCCTTTTAGACCTTGCTCAAATGTGCGATGGAGAGTAACATATAGGCGCAATTACCATATATTATTGGAGGGATAGCCATGAAACGCTTTTTTAGCCTGCTCATCGTTGCGGTGATGAGCCTAGTCCTTTTCGCTGGATGTGGCGGCGATGAAAAAACTGTCCTCGTGGACGAAGATACTACGGCGACGATCACTGATAGCGGCGACGGGGAGTTTTCGATGACCGTCGAGGATGACGAGGCCGGCACAATGTCATTTGAGGGTGGGAAAAACCTTGCTCCACCCGACAACTGGCCTAAGGGCGAGCTCCCGCTATACAGCGGTAGCGAGGTTGTCTTTGCAATGAAGAATTCAACGGGCGATACCAACAAAGAGTCGGCGATGGTTGCTATCGGGTGCGATGCCAGCATCGCTGACGTCGCTGCCTTCTACAAAGGAAAATTAAGCAGCGCCCAAGATTTCTCCGTCCTAGAGATGGACGGCTACGTCATGCTCAGCGGCGTGATGGGGGATGTCGGCTTTAGCATCGCCGTCAACAACGAAGCGGGCTCAGACTGGGCCGGGAGCAAAGACTACCCCACATACGCCTTGATGAGTTACTACCAGCCCTAACAGCTACCTAAGGGCGCACAAATAAAACGCGGGGACAGCTACCAAGGGCAGACTGTTCCCGCGTTTTTATTTATCGCTCCGCTAGTCCCCACAAAATTAATGAGCAGACTAGTGACTAAGTTTGTATTTCTCAATTCCTGCCAGCATCGCTTCGTAAACGGTCTGACCAATCAAGCGTCCAACCTTGCTGCCGGTGCCGGCATATTCATGAAATTCTCCCTGCATCGAAGCTGCGATGACGACAGCATCCGTCGTCGTCCCTGTGACCTGCTCGCCCCCCGGGAGCTTGATGCCAGCGTCGACAAGAGCTCGGGTCTTGGCCTCGGTGGCGGTGATAATCCCATTAATCATCGCCGGATCCGTCAGGTGACCGTCTATTAATAATGCAATATTGATCGTCCCCGGTCCGCCAGGGGCCTCGCCGCCTTCAGGTTGTAGCCCGGCAGCCCAAGCGTTGCTATACCCCACGGTAACGTAGGCTGTCACTCCGGTGCGTCCTGCCTCGGCCCGGGCCACGCACGTCGTCGCGACATCGACTGCCGTCATCATCCCGACAGCGTCATCTCCAAGGCGGTGAGCCGCCGCAACATCCCGCAAATCCTGCTCCGGGTTCTTCCCGCGATAATCCTTGTCCACTGTATGGTTAAAGATGCAACCGGCAAAACTCTTCCCTCCGTTCAGCACGGCTGAGCTCATTACCGCATACATTTTTTCCATCTGCAAGGCATAAGTTCGTTCATCCAGCAGCCCCGCTTTGATCTTATCCATCGCTACGCCCACCCCGCTTACTTTTTTCCTATCATAGCAGATTTATTCAGTCCGGGCAAAATCCCCTTTCCCCTCGCGATATCTACATGTCAATAACAATAAAAAAAGCCCCCTACAGAGGCTTAATTTGAAAACTTCACTTCTTTTATCTTGCTTAAAAGCTTTTCATGCGCATCCTGGCACTCATCAAAGACAACATCTCTGCGTTGAATCTCCAATCTATCAGGGTGATCCATGATTCTCTTAAATATCTTGGCTGATTGCCCCGTGAGAGTTATCGTCCCTTTTTCTTTTGTAATCATGACCTTCCCTCCTACCCCTCAAAGTACTCATCAAGCAACCTAGTGTCACGAATGTCTAAAAACATAGGCCTTGTTGCTGGGTTATCGCTGACAATATCGTCGAGTTCTATAAAGCCGAATCTTTTATACCAAGAAACAACTGTTTCCTCAGCGTCCAGGTAGATTCCACAAACTGCAACTTTCCCGGCTACTTCCCGGGCAATACTGATAATATATTGAACCAAAGAAGTTCCAAGCGACTGCTTTTCGAGATTCGCTTGAACGGCAATAGCCTCGAGATAAATGCAAGGACTCGTATCCTGATCGACTAAAATATTTATCAACCCCAAGGAAAAAAAGCCTATCAACTGGTCATTCTTCAAAAGCACTGCTGTCTTCGAAAGTGATTTGATATGTTTAAAATACGCAGTGTTATAAAAAAAATCATTAAGTGATTTATTAGAGCAATTAAAAGTTAACTTGGTATGGCATTCCAAAAGGTCAAAGACGCCATCGCTCATCTGCTGCACCTCATTGTTTCTGAATCAAGTATATACTGTAACTCAAGTTTAAGCAATTTATGCTATTTACTATATGCGATGTATCGCATCTATCTTTTCACACTGTTTGTACAGCATTCATCCCAGCTATTCTGCCTGAATTTCCGATTGACAAACTCTCTTTCTCCGTATAAAATTCCACCTAGTTGAATATTTAACTCTCCAAGGTGCCCGCTTGCGGGTGAAAAGGGAACCGGGTGAAATTCCCGGACGGACCCGCCACTGTGATGGGGAGCCACGGCCAAAACCACCGGCAGCTTTTTGCTTTTCGGGAAGGGGCCGCTGGCGATGAACCGAGTCAGGAGACCTGCCTTTGAGAGAATTCCGGCCATATTGGCCTTAGGATGATGGTAAAGTCCGTACTACAAATGTAGTGCGGACTTTTTGTTTTGCGAAAACGATTCTGCCATATCCCTATCTTAAAAAATTGCACCGAAAGGATGAAAAAAATGCTGGCTGCTGTGCTACTGGAGCAAGAAAATCTCTGCCCTCTGGAAATCGCCACCCCGGCACCCGAGCCTGGGGGATTACTTATCCGCATCGAAGCCTGTGGCATCTGCCGCACTGATATGAAAGCCTATTATTTAGGGCAACGGGATGTCCGCTTGCCCCGGGTACTTGGCCACGAAATCGTCGGACAGGTCGTTGAGGACCGCACTCTTGCCAGCAAGTACTTGGGAAAGCGCGTCCAGATTTCTCCCGGACTCGCCTGTGGCGTATGCCGTTACTGCTTGGCCGGGCAAGATAATCTCTGCCCGCAAATGCAGATTCTCGGCTTTCACCGGGATGGCGGCTTTGCGGAATATATTGCCTTACCTGCGACCGGCGTCGCTAACAAAATTGTCAATCCCCTTAAAAAAACTACCGATAGCGCCATCGCCACCCTCACCGAGCCGCTGGCCTGCGCCATCAATATGCTGGACAAAATGCGGCTGCGCCCGGGGGATAGCTTGCTGGTATTGGGCTGTGGAACGCTTGGCCTTTTGACAGCCTTGCTTGGCCAACACCGGGGGCTAGAGGTCGTCGTCAGCGAAATTAACCATGATCGCCGCCAGAAAGCCGCACACTTGCTGGGCTGCCGCGTGCTCGACGGGACGGGGCGGGAACTGCTCACCGATATTGCGGCCGCAATGCCCGATGGCGGTTTTGCCGGCGTCATCCCCTGCGCTCCCGGCGGACAACCCTTTCTAGACGGAATCGAAGCAACCCGCAAAGGCGGCGTTCTAGGCTTTTTTTCCGGGCTAATTGCTGGGGAAGAGTACGCTCTCGCTCGCACCAACCTGGCCCATTACAAAGAGCTTCGCATCATTGGGGCTTATGGTTGCACAGTGCGGCACTGCCGCCAGGCCTTGCGTCTCATCGAAGGGCCCCTCAGCCTGGCCCCACTCGTCACCCACCGACTTCCCTTGTCGGAGCTGACGCGCGGAATTCACATGGTGCGGGACGGAGCCGGCCTTAAAACTGTCATCGAAATGGCAGCGCCGCCTGCCAAAACAGCTGCCCCGACATCAAATGACATCAAATTTTAGTTAAGAAAGGGGAGAAAACAACATGGAAGCAATGAAACATTTCGGCAGCCGCATTAAGCATCTGCTGGAGAAAAAACACCTAGAGCGGCAAGAGATGAAAGACCTTTTCACGATTATCCTCAGAGACGAAACCAGCGAAATCCACCAGGGGGCTTTCCTCGCCGCCCTTTCCGCCAAAGGTGAAACCGCCGCTGAAATAGCGGGTGTCTGGGAGGCTATCTATGAGCACGATACCGTCCAGGTTGTCCCCTGCGTCCAGCAAGATTTGATCGACAACTGCGGCACCGGGATGGACAGTTTCAAGACTTTCAATATCAGTACCGTTGCTTCAATCATTGCCGCCGCTGACAACCTGCCCATCGCCCGCCACGGAGCCCGCGGCATTACCTCATCCTGCGGCACGGTGGATATCCTCGAGAGCGTCGGCGTCGATGTCGAATGTCCGGCCGAGATCACCAAAACCAGCATCGAGCGCTGCAATATCGGTCTCTTTAACGGCATGAGCGGGCATAGCCATCCCCAAGCCTTGGGGCGCATCCTCTCCAAAATGTCCTTTGGAAGCGTGCTGAATATCTCCGCCTCGCTGGCCAATCCTGCCCTGCCCAGGCTAGCTGTGCGCGGCGTCTACGCTCCAGAGATGATTCTTCCTGTTGCGCAAGTAATGCGAGAAATCGGCTATCAACGTGCAATCGTTTTGCATGGCCTGGTGGGAAGCGGACCCATGGGGATGGACGAGGCTTCGACCTGCGGGACCACTCACTTCGCCCGCCTTGATCGCGAAGGCGAGATTGTCTGCGGCAGCTTCACGCCCGAAGACGCCGGCCTGCACCTCAATCTTAACCCCGAAACGATTGCACCAACCGGCAACCGCCAAAGAGAAGCCGAACTTCTCTTGCGATTGCTCGCGGGCAAACTGCCCGGTCCACGCGAGGACATCGCTTGCCTGAACACCGCTGTTTTGTTCCAAATGGCCGGCCGTTTCCCAAATCTAACCGACGGCGTCGAGCGTTCACGGAGCCTGCTGCGTAGCGGTCTGGCCTTGCGCAAGCTGGAGGATTGGGTCCAGCAGCAAAACCAATCCCCGGAAAAAGGACTCTCCATCTTCCGCCAGGTACTGGACAAGGCCTGCTGATGGCCAGCGTCAATTCCTTCCGGCTACTGGCCCTTAAGTGCGACGCCGGATATATCAAAAAAGGTGGCAGTGATGGGCCTGTTACTAATGCCCCTCTAGCCAAAGCGAGTGTCTTTCCAGTGGAGCAGGAAGCAGCCCTGGACACCCTCTTTGAGCAACTGGTGTCCGAGGGTGTTTCCGGGCTGCGCAAAATAATGCTAAACAT
>CAZWXO010000073.1:0-11656 GCA_964637885.1 uncultured bacterium | reverse complement strand
CGAAAATTGTGTGCTGTTTGACTAGTAGGCGACAATCGATTGCTGGATTAGCCACAGTCTCGAATCGAATCCTACTTACCTCGCTTCGCGTAATCATCCTCGATAGGTTTTTTCCACTCCTCAGAGATAGCCTGGCCGGAGCGAAAATCACAGATTGCCGCACTCATAGCAGCATAGTTGCGCTCGATCCCCTCGCCGTCGTTGACAAAGCGGGCGGCGCGGCTGGCATCGATTCCGAAACGGGCTGCCTCCCCAACGGCATCGATGTTGGCTCCAAGGAAGATAAACTCCCAGCCATAACGCTCCTTTTCCTTGGCAATCATTTGGCTGACACGGCTGTAGGTATACTCCCGACTCGCATTTTCCATACCATCAGTAGTGATAACGAACAGCACTTTTTCTGCGCGCATCTCTTGCGCAGTGTTTTTTTGCACATTGACAATTTTTTGGATTGTTTTCCCGATGGCATCCAGTAGAGCAGTCGAGCCACGGACAAAGTACTCTTTCTCGGTAATCGGTGCCACGCCCCCCAAGGGAATCCGGTCGTGCAACAGCTCGAATTCATCATCGAACAACACCGTAGTGACGTTAGCCTCACCATCTGATTCTTTTTGTTTGCGTAGCATGGCGTTGTAGCCACCAATCGTATCGCTCTCCAGACCTCCCATCGATCCGCTCCGATCCAGGATAAACACCAGTTCTGTTAAGTTCTTGTTCATCGGGTCGTCCTCCCATCCTTTTGATGATGTAAGGATACCAACCCGACGCCACAGTTTGGTCGCTTCCCAAGCGACAATTGTAATGGCGGTACTGCTACAACTACGAAGAACTTAGAATTATGCAAATAATTCTCTCAGAAATTATTAACCGTTAATTCTTAATTGTTCATCGTCAACTCTCCGGTGGTCTCGAAAACTCTTAGGCTCCCAGCAGACTCTGATTAAAGGCAAAGAGAGTTTCATTGATCTGATGGATATCGTAATTGCCGTGTTGAATAAAATACTCGATAATTAAATCGTATTTGCTGCACGGGGACAGCGCATAGCCTGCTTTGCCTAAGAGATCCCGTGTCTCGTCAAAATTCAGCTTTAATGCGATCGCAAGGGCCAACGCCGTAGCCTTGCTGGGGCGATACTCCCGATCACTGCGTATTTTGGAGAAAAGTTTCCGATCGATATTGGCTCCCTTATAAACCGCGACATCCGCCAGACCCTTTTGGTCGATATAGCGAAGCAACTGTTCGGAAAAGGTCTCTTCCAGCTCTGCCAGCACATCTTCAAGCCTCCGCTCAGGCATTGGGGCACCGCAGACGGCACCCATTTCGCATACTTGCAGCGCTCCGCTGTCAAAGCTATCATCGTCCTCCATTCGCTGCAATCGTCTACGCCGATCCTCGACGACAATCAGATGTTCTTCAATATAAGACTCAACATTGGCAAAGAGTTTTTCTGAAATGGCAAAAGCCTGTTTGTTGTAAACCACCAAATAGACGTATAAATCGTGAGAAAGGAGGAAATCAGTTATTTCCGCGAGTGCGACCTGCAAAGCCTGCTCTTTGGGATAGCCATAGATTCCGGCCGATATCAAAGGAAAGGCGATGCTCGCCAGCCCATGCTCCACCGCCAATTCCATCGACCGGCGATAACAGGAGCGCAGTAATTGTTCCTCGCTCTGACCTCCCCCCCGCCAGACCGGTCCAACAGTGTGGATTACATGCCTGGCAGGCAGACGATATCCCTTGGTTATTTTTGCCTCCCCGGTTGCACAGCCGCCCAGAGCCCGGCATTCCTCCAGCAACTCCGGTCCGGCCGCTTTGTGAATCGCACCGTCAACGCCACCGCCACCAAGTAAAGTTTGCTTGGCCGCATTGACAATAGCGTCAACGTCCATGGCCGTAATATCCGCTCTTCTTATTTCAAAAGGCATCTTCCCACCTCCTGCGCTGGCATTATTTTATCATAATCTTCCCATCACTCCAAAAATTTACGTAGCGCTAATGCTGCCAATGAAAGGTGTTGCCTAGCCTGCCCTCGACTGCAAGCCAGCAGGACTTATTCAAAGCCGCTGGAAAAGCTAATAGTTAATAATTAAAATTTAACAGTTAATAATTGGGGTGAGAATTATTGGCATAATTCCTCGATTTTTTAAAGAAATTGGGCAAAAAGCTTTGTTTTTGCGTCCGAAATTGTTTTTCCGAAGCCCGACAGTTTTAAAATATTAGCATTATATGCAAATATCAATACTGTAGGGGCTCTGGATTAGTTCAACTAAGATTCAGCAACTACGTAGCTGAATTAAGTTTCTCTCTATGTGAATTGTGAATTAAAAAAGCCATCAGGCTTTTCGCATTGGTCTCGGGACTATTCGTGACACGCTAAATTTTCTGCTGTCAGATGTGTCTCCATCAACACTTTACGAAACACGACCTCACAGGTATAATGGTTGACGTAGTTGTCCGCCTGTTTGTTACGGCGGATGTAGAATGGGTTGGTTAACTGGAACTAATGTAGGATGGAAGGACGGTAGATTATGTTTACAATTAAAATTTTAATGGTGGCTCTCTACGTATTAACCCTCGTCTTTATCGGCTGGTACAGCTCCCGCCAAACCGAAACAACCAGCGACTTCTTTCTCGGTGGCCGCTCCATCGGCCCGTGGCTTTCCGCTTTTGCTTACGGAACAACATATTTCTCGGCAGTTATCTTTATCGGATACGCCGGCAAAATTGGCTGGGGCTTTGGCCTCTCTTCGCTATGGATAGTGGCGGGCAACGCTCTTGTCGGCACTTTGCTGGCGTGGCTAGTCCTAGCCAGGCGCACCCGGGAAATGACCCATCGCCTCGAAGCAATGACGATGCCGGAGTTTTTATCCGTACGTTACGACAGCAAGGGCTTAAAGATAATCTCCGCTTTGCTGATTTTTGTTTTCCTCGTCCCTTACAGTGCTTCAGTCTATATGGGGCTCAGCTACATGTTCGAGCAATTCTTCAACGTCCCGTTCTCGACGGCGATGTTTGCCATGGCAATCATTACGGCCATCTATCTGATCTGGGGTGGCTACAGAGCAGTGGCTCTCTCTGATTTTATTCAAGGGACGATTATGATTTTCGGTGTCTTTGTCTTAATCTACTTTGTCATCGGCAGCCCTGAAGTTGGGGGGGTGACCCAAGGGATCGCCAAACTTAAAGCGATCAATCCTTCCCTGACTGCTGCTGTCGGCGCTCCTGGACCCATCGCCCTTTTTTCGCTCGTTATTCTGACTAGCCTTGGCCCTTGGGGTTTGCCCCAGATGACCCAAAAATTCTACGCCATTAAAAGCGAAAATTTCATTAAGAAAGCTGCCGTTGTTTCGACAATTTTTGCAGTCATTATAGGCTTCGGGGCCTATTTCGTCGGATCCTTCAGCCACATCTTTTTTCCTGAATCCCCGCCCCTAGTCGACGGTGTCCCCAATGCTGACCTGATCATGCCGCTGATCATGGAGCAGACAATGCCGGAACTAGCTGCTGTTTTAATCTTACTTCTCATCCTGTCAGCTTCGATGTCGACCCTGGCCTCCCTTGTGTTGGTTTCCAGCTCGGCGATTGCTATCGACCTTGCTAAAGGCGGCCTTTTTCCAGACATGAATCATCAAAAAGTGAAATTATTGATGCGAATTCTCTGCGGAGTCTTCATCGCCCTATCTTTATTCCTCGCATTGCGCCCTAATGTAATTTTAACCTTGATGGCTTTCTCCTGGGGCACTGTTGCCGGCGCCTTTCTCGCTCCCTATGTTATCGGCCTTTTCTGGCAAGGTGCGACAAAGATCGGAGCTTGGGCGGCAATGCTCAGCGGCGCTGGCATCTCCATCGTCGGTTCCATTATTTTCCCGGCCAATGTGCCGACGGTGGGATCGATTGCGATGATCGCCCCTTTGGGCGTCCTCGTGATTGTCAGTCTAATCACTCCCAAATTTTCCGAGGCGCACCTAAGCCATGTTTTTGGCAAAGCCACAACAACGGCTGAAATTGTCAGCGATGATGAAGGGGCCGCCTAAAAATATCTAAGTTAACGGAGGTAGCAGGATGTTCTTCGAACGAGAATTGGAATGTATGAATCGTGACTCACTGGAATTAATGCAATTGGAGCGGCTTCATGCTCTACTAGGGCGTGTCATTGAAACCGTCCCGATGTATCGTGAGCGCTTTTCCGCGTCTGGCATCAAGCCCGAAGACATTCGCTGTCTGGAGGACCTGGAAATTCTTGGCTTCACAACCAAAGAAGACATCCGCAACAACTATCCCTACGGCCTCTTCGCGGTCCCAATGAAGCAAATTGTCCGCCTCCACGCCTCCAGTGGCACCACCGGTAAGCCAACGGTTGTCGGTTATACCCGCAACGACATCGAAAACTGGAGTCGCTTGGTGGCGCGACTAGTCGTTGCCGCCGGAGCCAATGACGAAGACATCGCCCACATCGCTTTTGGTTATGGTCTCTTCACTGGGGCTCTCGGCCTGCACTATGGCCTAGAGAAAATCGGGGCCGCTATCGTCCCCGCATCCTCTGGCAATACCGAAAAAAACGTCAGTTTGATGCAGGATTTTGGCGCTACAATCCTTATCTCGACCCCCAGCTACGCTCTCCATATGGCCGAGGTAGCGGAAGAAATCGGCTTTGACCCGCAGACCTCCCAGCTCCGGCTCGGCCTCTTTGGCTCCGAAGGTTGCTCTGAGGAATATCGCTTAGAGCTGGAAAAGCGTTGGGGAATTGTCGCAACCGAGAATTATGGTCTATCGGAAATCTTAGGCCCAGGCGTTTCCGGGGAATGCGGAGCACGCACAGGAATGCACATTGCCGAGGATCATTTTCTCGCCGAAATCATCGACCCTATCACCGGCCGCAAACTCGGGTGGGGGGAGAAAGGGGAACTGGTCCTCTCTACCTTAACAAAGGAAGGCATCCCGTTGCTACGCTACCGGACCAGAGACATCACAGTGCTACACCCGGAGCCCTGCGCCTGCGGCCGGACCCACGCGCGAATGGAGCGAGTCCAGGGACGTTCCGATGATATGCTGAAAATTCGCGGCGTCAACGTCTTTCCGTCACAGATCGAAAGCGTCTTGATGAATATTCCCGAAATCGGCCCGCATTATCAGATTATCGTCACCCGTAAGGGTTATATGGATGAAATTGAAATCGACGTCGAGCTGATGGATGGAGCTCTTCTGGAAAGCTTTCGTGAGCTGGAGGATCTGGAAAGAAAAGTCCGGGAAAAACTCCGTGTTTTTCTTTCCATCGATGCCCGTGTGCGTCTGGTCGAGCCCAAATCCATCACCCGGACCGCCGGCAAAGCCCAACGAATAGTCGACAAGCGCCCCAAATAAATTAGCCCGCTGCGCATTTCAACTTGGGATTATTTCGTCACCGCCGCCGCCATCTCTTTGGCTGGCGGTTTTTTTATAAAAGGCGAAGGTGTCCCTGGGATTAGGGACACCTTCGCCTTTAAAACTTTTCCTAGTAGCGTCGTCAACAGCCCTGGCCGTGGATTATTTTGCCGGGAACCAGCTTCGGGTAGCGTTGGCAAAGCGAACCAGCGTTAGCATCACCGGCACCTCCACCAAGACACCCACCACTGTCGCCAGCGTCGCCCCGGATGCCAGGCCGAAAACAGAGATTGCGACCGCAACTGCTAACTCAAAGAAATTCGAAGCTCCAATCATTCCTGCCGGAGCGGCGATGTCGTGGGGGAGTTTCCACAGCTTGCACCAAAAGTAAGCGATAAAAAAGATGATAAAGGTCTGAATAATGAGCGGCACCGCAATCAGCAGAATGTTCACCGGATTATCGACAATCGTCTGCCCTTGGAAAGAGAAGATAATCACCAGGGTCAGGAGCAGTCCAAGGATAGTAATATTGCCGAACTTAGGGATGAATACCTTTTCAAAATATTCAAGTCCCTTTTGCTTGGTGATATAAACCCGGGAAAGCCAACCGGCCGTCAAAGGGATGACGACGAAGAGAATGACAGACATAAACAAGGTCATCCACGGCACCTGGATATTGCTGATCCCCAGCAGAAAGGCAACAATCGGAACAAATGCCACCAAAATAATTAAATCATTCGTCGCCACCTGAACCAAAGTATAAGCCGGACTACCCTTGGTCAGGTGACTCCAGACAAAGACCATCGCCGTACAGGGAGCTGCTCCGAGCAAAACCGCCCCGGCCAGGTATTCCCGACCTAATTCTTCGGGAATCCAAGCTGCAAAGACATAGAAAAAGAAAAAAATGGCGATAGCATACATCGTAAAAGGCTTGATCAGCCAGTTGACGACCCAGGTAACTATCAGCCCTTTGGGATTTTGCCCCACCTGTTTGATACTGTGAAAATCGACCTTCAGCATCATCGGGTAGATCATCAACCAGATGAGAATCGCTACCGGAATTGAGACATTGGCGTATTCGAAACGACTCAGGGTCGCTGGAATGACAGGCACAAAAACGCCAATGACAACCCCCGCCACCATACATAGACCTACCCACAGGGTGAGATAGTGCTCAAAAAAACTAATGCCTTCCAATCGCTCTTTGGTCATTTTTTTCCATCCCTTCTCTCTTTTAGGATCGCGCCAGCAACTGGCGGACCTTTTCTTCAATAATATCCCGTACCCGACAAAACTCTTCCAGAGGTTTACCCACAGGGTCATCCAGGCCCCAATCTTCCCGGGCTGTCGCCGGCACAAAGGGGCACTCCACTCCGCAACCCATCGTCACTAAAAGATCAATCTTCCCCGGCAAAGCTTCCAACGTTTTCGATGTCTGCCGGGAGATATCCACTCCCTTTTCCGCCATGACGCGAATCGCGTTTTCGTTCACCTTGCCGGCTGGCTCAGTGCCGGCACTATACGCCTCGAGCTTGCCCTCCCCCAAAGCGTGGGCAAAACCCTCCGCCATCTGGCTCCGACATGAATTTCCGATACAGACAAAAGCAACAATCAATAGTATCCCTCCTCGTTTAATGATTTCGCCAGCTCGATGTTAAAAAATTTGCGACACCGTTCCGGTAATGCTGTGTAAAATTATTGCCTGCATTATCCTCATCCTACCAACCAACTAATCGTAAGAATCTTCCATCTCATACACGTCTTAAACGACGCCACGCATGTGCCTCGACTGTACTGTCTGCTCCGATAAAAGCAAATGCTCCCCTGGGGATAGTAGCTCATCACCCTCGAAAATCTGTTCAAGATAGAAACGACAGCTTTCCTTGTCCACATCCCCTTCGACAACCTTCTTATATTTGTAACAGCTGAGGGTATCCCCCTCAACGCTGCTAACACCGCAATTTGCGCAAGTTTTCATTTGGCTTACCTCCACAATTTTCATAGCAGTTGCCGTCACAACCACTCCATCCTAGTTTATTTGCCACCAAATTAGAATAACAGGAGACAGTTTCACCCCTAAGCTTTTGGAAATAAAGCTACTATCTCATCTTTGGTCAATACCTTGCCGACAGATTTGACTTCTCCATCCACCACCAAGGCCGGCGTCCGCATGACACCCTTGGCAATAATCTCGTCGAGCTTTTCTACCTTCGCTAGTTCAGCCTCGACGCCAGATTCCTGCACCGCTTCGGCGGCGGCCGCATAAAGCTGTTTGCACTTAGCACATCCGGTTCCCAATACTTCGATCTTCATTAATCTCGACCTCCTAATTTGTAAATAAATTTAATCTAAGCAACGACACCTTCACCTATTACATAAAACTGCCGTAGGCCAGTCCCGCCAACGTCGACATGACGATAACCAACACGACATAGGTGACCGTCTTGCGCGTTCCCATAATGCTGCCGATAACCAACATATTTGGCAAACTCAGCGCCGGCCCGGCTAGGAGCAAAGCGAGCACTGGGCCTTTGCCCATCCCCGCCCCCATCAAGCCCTGGATTATAGGGATTTCAGTCAAGGTTGCAAAATACATAAAAGCGCCGACGACGGAAGCCAGCAAATTAGCCATCAGCGAGTTGCCCCCTACCCAAGTGGCAATCCATTCTGACGGAATGATGCCTCCATCTGTCCCCGGCCGTCCCATCAGAAAACCGGCCACCAAGACTCCGGCGAGGAGCAAAGGGAGAATCTGTTTGGCAAAACCCCAGGATGAATCGACCCAATCCCGTAATTCGTCTTTGGTGAACCAGCGGTAAAGAATTACTCCGAGAACAGCCAACAAAACAAAGGTAATCGGCCAGTGAATCTGGTAGATCGCATGCCACAGGCCCGTCGACTCCGCAGGCTTGGCCCAGGCCGCAAAAATGAGAATGAAAACAAGCGTAGCAAAATAGAACAAGGTCTGACCTCCACTACGCCCGGCATCGTCAGTTTCCCCTAAGTAAAAACCAGCTCCCTCTTCTTTTTGTTCATGACCGTAGAGGAAGGCCATGATTAAACCAATCACGACAGCAAAAATGATGGCACCTAGAGCCCGCGCCAATCCGAGCTGCCAACCGAGAATGCGGGCAGTCATAATAATCGCGAGAACATTGATGGCTGGACCGGAGTATAAAAAAGCCACCGCCGGGCCAATCCCCGCTCCTCGTTTGTAGATGCCGCCAAAGAGAGGCAAAACCGTACAAGAGCATACGGCAAGAACTGCACCAGATACGGAGGCGACAGAATAGGAAAGCCACTTGTTGGCCTTCGGACCAAAATACTTCAGGATCGCGTCTTGGGAGACAAAGATACCGATAGCCCCCGCGATGAAGAAAGCCGGCACCAGACAAAAAAGGACATGCTCCCGGGCATAATCCCCTAGCATCAAAAAGGCTTCCTGGATGGCAGTAGCCACCCTTGGATTGGCAAATGGGATCAAATAAGCGGCCAAAAAGACGCTTAAATATAGACTAAATTTTTGCCATTCTTTCACTTCATTTCGCCTCCCGCGCACAGGGGTTCCCCTCCACCTCGTATCGCCGGACAACCTGCATTGCCTCGATCAAAATGGAATCCTCCCGTAAAGCTTGCTCTAAAATTTCCTTTACAAAGGGATATTCCGCCAGCTTTGCTTCGCTAATCGCATAATAAATCCACTGCCCATCCTTCGTCTGCGTTACCAGACCTACATCTTTTAACCGACTGAGATGGCGGGAAGCGTTTGACTGATTGAGGCCCAACGCCCCTTGTAATTCACAGACACAAAGCCCTCGCTGCTGCAACAGCTTCAGCATGCGCAGGCGATTTTCGTCAGCTAGCGCCTTGATAATTCGCATAGAATCCACTCAATGTCATCCCCTTCTCCAATTTTCCATGAGTATATGATTATATAATCATATACTCATGGAAAAAGCAAGTCCTTTTCCAGCTAGGTCCGGCGAAAATAGTGCAAAAAAAAGAGGCCCACACACGGAGAGCCTCCCACTAATCAAATGCTAAATTTATCATGATAGCAAAGCTACACAAGCAATAAAAATTTCCTAGGCGTTTTCCTCCGCAGCAAGCGCATCAGCCTCGCCCTGCTCTTTTGCCAGCTGCTGGTCGATCTGAATGATATGGACCAAATGCGCGTCAGCATCCTCCTCCACCCCAAACCACTGATTCAGTTTTTCCTTCGCCTCTTCCTTGACCTCATCATCGACATAAGCTGCTACAGAGAAAAGTGCCGCCGTCAGCACGCCCAGATCATCAGTCAAGCCAACCACTGGCAGAAAATCGGCAACAGCATCGATGGGAATGATAAAATAAGCGATGGCTCCGGCAATAGCTGCCTTAGCCCACTTGGGAGTCGATGGTTTTTTTAAAGTGTAAAAAAGCATCAAGGCGATGTAGGTTAGCTTGGATCCTGCCTTACGAGCAAACTTTTTTAGCTTACTCCAAAACTCCGAGTCGCGGAATTCCTGTACGTATTTCGCATCCCTTACTTGATCGTAAATCCCCTCATATCCACTGGCAATTCTCTCCCTGGCACCCTCGACCCGGTTCCGCATCTTATCAGACACTCTCATCGCAATCCCTCCTTTTTTTTACCATTGCCCCTTTTGATACTGCAAGATTTTTTCCGCATTATATTTTTCAATCGAATTGAGCTGTTGCTCCACTGATTTATTGACCTGTTCTCGATTTTCGTAAAGGCCAGCGGGGAAATACCAGGATTGAGACTCAAAATAACTGCGCAAATCCTGACGATTGAAGATGTAACCGTGACGCGCATAAATCTCGTTGCGCATCAGATCCAGATCCCAATCTGACAAACCACCCAAATCCTGTTTGCTCACCTTCTGGTAGTTCGTCCAAGGCCAAAGGCCGCCATTGTCCTGGACATCCTCATAATAGTCCTCCTCGAAGCCAGTTTCCGGGGTTACCATGCCCTCACTTCCTTGGACATAGCCATTCTCACTTTGCGTGCCCTGACTATCGCTGATCTGACCAGCCTCCTGCTGAGTTTGCTCTGGTTGAGCTTCTTTTCGCTTGGGCATCGGGAAACAACCACCAACAAACACCACCACCAACACTGCCATCATTCCAACAGCTACTAACCTCTTCACAATAATCCCCTCCAGACAGCTAGTTAAAGATTACCAATCATCAATAATTATTCGGCACAATTACACCAAATCCTGTCACCCTCAAAAAATCGGGATAGCCAACAAAAAACTGACAGCAAAACAAAAGGTGACGAAAAGCAACGGAGCAGCGACTAATACCCAAGCCAGAGCAGCTCCAAGCCAGTAAAGGGCTTCGTGGCGGTGCCGTCGCCAACGAAAAGAATTGACGACGCTTACCACTACCGCCAGCCCCCAGGCCACTATGACCGATAGCTGGGCAGCATGGCGCAATCCCAGCTCGTCGACAAGCTTGTCGTCCAAAAAAAAAGCCCAAATGCACAGCGGATAAAGCAATCCAACTAGTCCTAGCAGAAAAACATTACCCCAACCAAAATTGCGCCTGGTCGCTGCCATCTTAAATCTATCTCACCCTTTGAGCTTTCGCCAAAGAATATACATTTTGCAGCCGACGCAATAGTTCAGCACACCTTCTAATAAAGCAAAAAGAATAATAATTCCAGCAAAAACAAGCCCCGCTGTAGGAAAGCCCAAGTAGAAACAGCCGGGAATGACGAGGCAAAAAACAAAACCAATTTTGGCCGCAAACATTTTGGGACCCCCGTCAGTCATAGCCGGCTTGATCCCCGCTGCCTTCAGCAGAGCATTGCTCAGTTTACCCAGCGGACTAAACTTAGGGTTGCAAAAACCCCGAATCGCAAAATCGATAGCCAAAATAAATAGCAACCAGTACCATTGTAGCAGGATTGATATTCCTACTAAGATAACAGTGAAAATGGCATTCACGCGTGCAGCGTGGCCGTTGACAAGAACTCCAGAAATCGGGCAAGCAGCGTTCATTTTCTTTCCTCCCAAAAATAAAATCAAAAAGTTAGCTGTTTCCATGCATTGACAAAGGATTCACGAGACTTTTGTCTAATTATAGCCTAGGCGAGGGAAATATCCTAGTTAGAATAAAGACAAAATAGCCAAAGGGGGAATTTGCTATGAAAAGTATCCGGACCTATTTTATCCTCTACATTTTGGTTATCACCACGATTATCTTCACTGCCCAGACTGCCTTTAGTTTTTATCTGTCAAACAAAGTGACAACTGATGAACTGCAAAATTCTCTTATCGCCCA
>CAZWXO010000072.1:0-11662 GCA_964637885.1 uncultured bacterium | reverse complement strand
ATCAGATTTCCTTGAGATAGAATGCATCCAGCCCTACAGAGTGTCCAACCGGCAATTCTGCGCAATTCACTACGCTCAGCTGCCCCGATCCGGTCACGCGCATTGTCTTAACGACACCACTAGCCCAAAAAACAGCCCCAACTAATAAAATAACAGAAAAGATTATCCCCAGGGAAGAACTCCATAAACGCTGATTCATCTATCTCACCTCCTATGCTAGCTCTTGACTTTATCTTACTAATAATCTTCGTGCCAGGCTCTTGCTATTTGACGGAAGAATGGCACAATTGTTGCATTTTTTTAATAAAGTTGTTAAGATAGCGTGTCTGCTTTATTTATCGGACAGTTAGGCAATCAGACGTTTGCAGTACAGAGAGGCGAGCCATGGAAATAATTCTTCAATTTGTCATACTTTTTGCCCTAATCAGCGTCGGCTACGGGGCGAAGAAGTTTAAAATTATCAGCAACGCGATGAACAAAGATGTCGGGAACATCTTAGTCTATCTTTCCCTACCCTCCTTGATCTTCGCCTCCCTGGCAGGATTCGCCTTTTCGCCTCGAATCCTGCAAGAAGGCAGTAGCCTGCTAATCATCGCTTTTTTCCTCTATCTTTTAATGATTGGAGTCTCGTATCTGCTACCGCGCTGGTCGGCAGCTCCAGGCAAGAAAAGAGATCTGTTTCAATTTGCTTTAGTTTTTGGCAATACCGGTTTTCTCGGCTTTCCCATCGCGTTTATTGTCTTCGGTGAAAAGGGTGTCTTTTTCATGGCCGTCTGCGACATTTTCTTTAGCATCCTCGTCTGGACCTTTGGCGTCATGGTGCTATGCCGGCATGCACGGCAAGACGAGCCTGTCGATTTTATCCACAGCGCCAAGCATGCCCTGCGGCAATTGACCAATCCCAATATCATTGCTGTCGTGCTGGGGCTGGCGGTCTTCGCCCTGCAAATACCTTTACCGGAAACCAGCTTGCGCTTTTTCGAGCTTCTCGGTGGCTTAACGACGCCGCTGTCGATGATCTTTATCGGTTCAATGCTGGCGGACATTCCCCTAAAGGGAATCTTGGCTGATTTCTCTATCATCGTGATCAGCCTCGAACGGCTCCTGGTCGTGCCGGCAATTGTGGGTGCTATCTTATTTTTCACCGGTTTTGCTGGGATGCTACTGGCAATTCCCATTCTCTATTGCGCCATGCCCGTGGCGGCCAGCACCCCGATTCTCGCTCTTAAATATGGAAACGACGAGCACTTAAGCGCTCGCCTCGTCTTCATCAGTACCATCTTATCCATGCTGACCTTGCCTTTGGTCATTTTTCTAATTCGCCTGATTATCGCCCTTTAATTTTTATCCTTCAGCAGTGAAAAACCCGCCACCGATCAGGCACTCCTCTTGGTAAAAAGCGGCGGCTTGCCCGGGGGTCACAGCCCGCACCGGGGTCTCGAAGATGATTTTTGCCCTGGTGGGCGAAAGCAGATGGCATTGACACGGAATTCTGGGTGCAGCCGAGCGAACCTTGACCAGGCAGGTAAACGTAGCCTGCCCCTGCAGATGCTGTGGCAGATTCCACACACAGTCATTCACCCGGGTCTGATCTAAAAAAAGATCAGCCTCGGTTCCAACTACAACCCGGTTGCTGGCCGAATCGAGGGAGACGACATATGCCGGGTAACCCAGCGCCAGCCCCAGACCTTTGCGCTGCCCTATCGTATAATTAGCCAGGCCTCGATGCCTACCTAATACCGTTCCTGCCGCATCGACAAAATCTCCCGCTTTGAGCCCCTTTTTGTCGCAGCTCCACTGCTGCAGTGCCTGCCGATAGTCGTCATCGGGAATAAAACAAATCTCCTGACTGTCACTTTTCGTCGCCACCGGCAAATCAATAGCGGCCGCTTGTCGACGTATTTCTAGCTTTGAAAGCTCCCCCAGAGGAAAGACACTCCGCTCGATTTGATCCCGGGAAAGTCTGGATAAAAAATAGGATTGGTCTTTTTGGGCGTCGACCCCCATCGCCAAAAATAAATCTTCGCCTTGGCGCAGGATGCGGACATAGTGCCCCGTAGCCAGATGGCTCGCCCCAAGATCCCGGGCCTTTTCGTATAGCGCGGCGAATTTAATCAAAGGATTGCAAACGATGCAAGGGTTCGGTGTTCGCCCGGATTGATATTCCCGGGTAAAATAATCGATGACATCATGGCGGAATTCAGCCTGCAAGTCCACACAAAAGTGGGGAATCCCCAGGAAATCAGCGACTCGCCTGGCATCAACCTGGGGCGATACGGCACCGGCAATGCCTAGCTCCATGGTAATGCCGAAAATATCATGGCCTGCGCCTTGCAAAAGAGCGGCAGCCATGGACGAATCCACACCTCCGCTCATTGCCACGGCAATTTTTTTATTATTGACAGTCATGCCTCTAACCCATGTCCTTGTATAAGTCTGTACTGAGATAGCGCTCGCCACCATCAGGAGCGACGACAACGACGGTTTTTCCTGTTCCCAGTTCGGCCGCAACCTGTAAGGCCGCTTCCACGGCGGCACCCGAGGAAATGCCGACTAGTAGCCCTCCGCCACCCGCCATCTGCCCTGCTCGCTCCATCGCATCGGCAGTTTTGATGCGAATGATCCTGTCCATGACCCCGCGGTCCAAAACCTGGGGAATAAAGCCGGCCCCGATGCCCTGAATTCCGTGAGGTCCTGGCTTTTCGCCGGATAACACCGCCGAATCCTCCGGCTCAGCCCCGACAATCATCACGCCAGGACGCTCTTGTTTTAAGACCTGACCAACCCCGGTAATAGTTCCACCCGTGCCAATGCCAGCGACAAATGCATCGAGGCTGGGGAAGTCGGCTAAAATTTCCTGAGCCGTCGTCCGGCGGTGCACTTCGGGGTTAGCGGGATTAGAAAACTGCATCGGCATGAAATAGTCTGCGTTAGCCCCGCACAGTTCCCCCGCTTTGTCGACGGATCCCTGCATCCCCCTTTCCCGAGGCGTGAGGATAAAATCCGCCCCCAACATGCGGAAGAGCTTGCGCCGTTCCTGGCTCATCGACTCCGGCATAACCAGCAATAAGCGATATCCCTTGACAGCAGCAGCGACAGCCAGACCAACTCCGGTGTTGCCGCTGGTAGGCTCGACAATCGTCATCCCTGGGCGGAGGCATCCCTCATCTTCGGCAGCGGCAATCATTGCCTGACCAATCCGGTCCTTGACACTTCCCCCCGGATTGCGGCTTTCCAGCTTAACCCATACTGCGGCCGAACCTGCTGCCGGCAAACGATTGAGGCGTACAAAAGGAGTATTGCCGATTAAATCCAGCACATTATCTACTTTGGCCATCCCATCACCTACTTCGCAGAATCTTTTTTATCCATATAATCCTTGATTGCAGCTGACAAAGCCTCTTCGGCGAGAACCGAGCAATGGATTTTCGACTGCGGCAGACCACCCAAGGCCTCCACCACCTGCTTATTCGTCAGATGCAATGCTTCTTCCAAAGTTTTTCCTTTAACCATTTCCGTCATCATGCTGCTCGAGGCAATCGCCGCGCCGCATCCAAAGGTTTGAAACTTGACATCGGTGATGATGTCGCCTTCGATTTCCAAATAGACTTTCATCGTGTCCCCGCAGGCCTTGCTGCCGACCTCGGCCACACCACTGGGATTGACGATTCTACCGACATTGCGGGGGTTGGTGAAGTGATCCATTACGATATCTGTATAATCCGTTGACATTGAAGAGCCCTCCTTAAAATAAATCTGTCAGGTTTTCGATTATCCCAACAGGACAATCCTTCTACCTATTCTTCCGGCAAATATTTCGACTTGCCTAGTAGGGAGACATGTCCCTGAGACGTTGCACTACCTGCGGCAATTTTTCCAGGAAATAATCCACATCCGCATCATCGTTGCCATACCCCATGGAAACTCGCATGCTGCCATGCGCCTCTTCCACCGGGATCCCCAGAGCCAGGAGAACATGGGAGGGGTCCAGCGAGCCGGAAGCACATGCTGATCCAGTTGAAACGGCGATGCCATTCAGATCCATGTGCAAGAGAATTGCTTCTCCCTCAATGCGGCTAAAACAGAAATTAGCATTACCCGGTAGACGCCGGCTCGGATGTCCATTCAGGCTTGATTCCGGGACCTGCGCCAAAACACCCTCAATCATCCGGTCGCGGAGCTGGGTCAGGCGCGGTATCTTTGTCGCCAGCTCCTGCATCGCGATTTCCGCCGCTTGCCCGAGAGCGACGATCCCGGGGACATTTTCAGTCCCAGCGCGTTTACCGCGTTCGTGAGCGCCTCCGTCCATAATTTTTGTAATTTTAACACCCTTGCGAATGAACAAGGCACCGATCCCCTTCGGGGCATTGAGTTTGTGGCCAGACAAGGACAGTAAATCGACATCCAGCGCCTTGACGTCGACAGGAATCTGGCCAACAGCCTGCACCGCATCAGTATGGAAAAGCGCTCCACGACTATGTGCCGCTGCCGCCAGGGCCGCAATGTCCTGAATTGTACCCACCTCGTTGTTGGCGAACATAATCGAGACCAAAACCGTCTCATCTCGGAGCAAAGGCGCCAGGGCCTCGACGGTGACGAATCCGTCCGCTGTCACCACTATCCCTTCCGGTTCGTAGCCCTGCTTTTTTAAATGCTCCGCCGAATCGATGATGGCGTGGTGCTCAAAATTGCTGACGACAAAATGCCGTCCCTTCTTCTGATTGGCTTCCATGACACCCTTGATCGCCCAATTATCCGCTTCGGTGCCGCCTGAAGTAAAATATATTTCATTGGGTTCGGCGTTGATTAGCGCCGCGACCTTGGCCCGCGCCGCTTCGATGGCCTTTTTAGCCTCTTTGCCAAAGGAGTGCGCACTGGACGCATTGCCATAGACCTCCGTCAAGTACGGCAACATCGCCTCTACCACCTCTGGACGGACGGGCGTCGTTGCACTGTGATCAAAATATACTTTCCGCATCATTGCTCTTGCCTCCCCCTAAATATGGAACATCCCCACTTGATTTTTCGCATTGGCGTCCTGACACAAATCCGCCAAGGTTATTGAATCGACTACTGCGGCAATCGAAGCCGACATTTTCGCCCAAATCCCCCGGGTCACGCAGGCTTCAGCCCTTTTACAGCTGGATTCCCCCTCCTCCGGAGCACAATCCACCAAAGTGATCGGCCCCTCGAGAAGACGAATAATCTCGCCGATAGTGATCTCGGCTGGATCCCGGGACAAACGATAACCACCTTGTGGCCCGCGAACGCTTTCCACCAGCCCGGCCTTGCGCAGCTGGGCCACCAACTGCTCAAGATAATTTTCCGGAATCACCTGAGATTCTGCCACCTGCTTCAAGGGAACGAATTCATCACTATAACGCATGGCCAGATCAAACATCGCTTTGACGCCGTATTGACCTTTTGTCGAAAGTTTCATAGCATCGCTCCTATATAACCAAGTAGTTTACTAGGGATTATATTCGCATCGTATCATGGACCGGAATTATTGTCAATATATAAAACCAAGTTAATTAGTATTAAATACAAACAGACCCATGGGCCTGCTTTGAAGCGGCACATGGATCTGTCAGCAGCAATAAAAAAGCCTGACGGCCTATCCAATTAATAATTGCCATGGAACAATTAAGAGTTAAAGATGCAAAAAAAAATTTAGTAACGCTTATATTCGCAGCTATATTATTTACCCCGAAGTACGCAAGCCTTTTTTTGGTTTTGTAAAATAGCGGCACCGGGCAATGGGGCAGGGGTTCAAGTGAACTGTCAGGATGAGGATCTAGCCTGGCGTAGCTCCTTGCCAAGTGCTTGGGGAAGAAGCTGCAGGAGCAGCTCTAGCCAAAGCGGCCCACGGAAGGGGCGTATTTGGCGACCCCAAGGACGCCCGCAAGGGGTTACTGCCAGACAAAGACGAATCCCCCGTGAACGTGAAGCCTTGCCCCAAAGCACCGCTGTGATGACATTGCACAAAGGGATTGCCCTAGATATAATTGCGCCTCGCAGTATTATTGGGTGGGAAAGTTGAGTACTTAATTGTTACAAGCATGAATTGTTAAATGCCAATTGAATTGCCGCCACTCTCTGAATCATACGGAAAAAAATCGTTAAAAATATGTGAAACATTCGACCAAGCACACAATTGAATAAAAACAAACCGGGCCGGCATAACGCCCGCCCGGTATCAGCTAAATCTAGTTTTTAGTAGTTTTCGCAGAACAACTCATAATATGCCTGAGGATGAGCGCAGGCCGGACAGACCTTGGGGGCCTCGGCTCCCTCCGCCACATATCCGCAATTCCGGCATTTCCAGCGGACACTTTCGTCCTTGCAAAAGGTTTTACCCGTTGTAACGCCTTCCCGCAGCTTGGTGTAGCGTAGCTCGTGCATTTTTTCCACCTTGCCGACTTCCTCAAAAACACTGGCGATCTCCTCGAAGCCCTCTTCCCGGGCCGTTGCGGCAAACTCTTTATACATCTCGGTCCATTCATAATGTTCCCCATCCAGGGCAGCTTTTAGATTATCACTTGTCTGACCGATGCCACCGAGAAAGCGGAAAAACCGTTTGGCATGCTCCTTTTCTTGTTCGGCGGTCTCTAGGAAAATCCCCGCGACTTGCTCATAGCCTTCTTTTTTCGCCTGGCTAGCAAAATAAGTGTACTTATTACGGGCCATCGATTCACCGGCAAAAGCCGCCTCCAAATTTTCTGCGGTCTTACTTCCTTTTAAATCCATGATTATTCCTCCTATCATTGTTCATTTCCCTAACAACATTATGCCAATACCCCGGCCAAATTAGCAAGCGCTTTTTACTAGCAATTACTGATTACCCTTGATAAGTTTTTCCTGATAATACCCATCTGCTTGGTACAGCGCCCCGACGGGATTATGACACAGTACCCGATCTTTGACGATTAGAACCGTCGCCGGGGCCTCCGAATGCCGCAAAAAGACACTGTCATGACCCACGCAAAGCCCCACGACAATGTTCAGTCCGGTTTTCGCCTGGTTGAGCACTAGCGCTTGCCCGATGGGGTTGCACATCGTCTCGTGCTCCTCATCGACACGGATCTGAAAATCCCGACTCAGGTCCAGAGCCGACTTGGCGATACCGCCATTTTTACAAATCGCCGTGACTACTTCAAAACCATTCTTCTCCAGCACCCCGCGCAGTAGCGCCGCCTCCTTGCGCAGGCCATAGCAAAAGGCGATCCCCAGTTTATTGAGCCCCAGCTTCCGGGCGAAATCCATCGTTTCCTCAAGGCGCGTCCACCGGCAGTATCCCTCCGCCTCGACTTGCGCCGCCGCACGGAGCAAACTGTAATCCGGCTCCTGCCGCGACATCGCCAGCGCCTCTGCCTGAAGCGGCTGATCCGCCCCCGGACAATCCGCCGGGAGCTTTCTCCTTGGCTTCTCATGACAAAGATAAGCCCGGCATTCCTTGCAACCCATCCTATTAGCCTCCTTCTTCCCGAGCATGCGGGTGCCGCCTTGCCGCCTCGACCTCAGACCGGCTGCAGCGCTGCTAAAGAAATATAATACTTGCGATAGCGCTGGCCCCGGCGATCCCGATAGCTACCCTTTTTATCCGGCACCATAACCGTCGCCCGCTTGGTAATATTACTGACGACGCCGCGATGGCGCTTGCCCTCATATTCAAAAGTCACCTGCGCTCCAACGCTCAGGCCCAACTTTTCCTTGGCGATTTGCGTTGGCGTCGGCAACTGGTGATAGCTGGTATCATGCCCGAATAGTCTGGCCGCAAGATCTTGAAAATCCGACTTCTTGCAACTAGTTTTCCCATAAATAAAAAATTCCAAAACGTGACACAGCTCATGCTCGAAGACCAGCTGCAACGCCTCCAACGAGTTGGTCGCTCGCACTCCCCCGACTAATTTGTAACCAGCAAGAGCATCGTAGTTAAAGAGCATGTCGACGCTGATGCGAATCTCGACGTAACGCAGCTGTGGATCCATCTGCTGAAATTTTTTCGGAATCAGCGTCGAGCCGGCGCTGCGTGTCATCCGTCTCGACAAAGAAAAACGCAAAATAGTGCCCAGTTCCGGAGTTAGTGTCCCGGCAAAAAAAACCTGATCGTAAGCTGTCAGCAACAACCGGAGATCCTGATCGGAAATCACGTCGATCTCGTCACTCCGGATATTCTCCGACACCGTCTTAAGCCTCGCTCCGACTTCGTAGCGCTTGGCAATCGCCTCCATCGGCGTATTCACTATACCCAACACATTATCCAGCACGCGCGGTGATCCCTCTCAAACATTTCTCACTAAATTTTTCTCAAAAAGTGGCGCTGGCTTTTCGAAGAAAGCCAGCGCCACTACTAAAATTCTATCCACAACACAAGCCCAAAGCAAAATCTACACAGAAATCAGGTCTACATCACGATATTCAAGTTGCTGCCCGTCTGATTCTTCATCTTTGTATCTTCACGCATCGAGGCCGCCTGCAAAATCTGCTTCCGATCTTCACTCTTTTCCTGGACCCGGTTCATCGCAGCAGTTTCTTGCCCTTGCTCTTGCCGGCGCTGCATTGAGCCAGTCTGCCAAGCATTCTTAGCCTCACGGGAAATCTCCAATTTATCCCTGGTTTCCCGCTCCAACTCCGCCTTCTGCGCCTGGCGCTCGGCAACTTTTCTATTTAAGTACTGTTCATTAGAAACTTGACGCGGCCCTGCCTCCTGCCCACTGACATCAGGTCGAACAGCATTGTTTTGATAGGGATTAGCGGCAACCCGGGCCACAGCAGCCGTATCGAGAGCCCGACTGACCCCCGCAACTCCATCCATCGCCATGACCATCACCTCCTAATCAAAGTCCATCCAACATTACACGTCAATCTACCTTACAAAGACATTATACTACCAATCCCCTAGGTTTTAAAGTCCCGCTAAAAGTAATTTGCTTTATCACAGGATTAGTGTTATCCTTATGAAGCTTCAAAATCAGCCGCGGGATGGAGCAGTCTGGTAGCTCGTTGGGCTCATAACCCGAAGGTCGCAGGTTCAAATCCTGCTCCCGCAACCAAATAATCAATCTGGAGATGGCTAGACCATCTCTTTTTTATGCGAAATTATTATATAATAGGCCTGCTAAATCATGATTGAGGTACCATCAATGTCCATCCACCAAATTATTGACAATCAAATCGTCCTGACTGTCGCACCGGAAGACGACGGCAAATCCCTGCGCCTGCTGCTGCGCCGCCTCCGGCTATCCCGCGCCGCCCTGCACCGCTTTAAAACCTGTGGCGCTGTTCTGATCGACGGCCTGCCCCGCCGCGCCAACCAGCAGGTGTTTGCCGGAGAGACGCTCCACATCGCACTGGACGATCAGCACAGCAACAATATCATTCCAGAAGAGGCCGACCTAAATGTGCTCTATGAGGATCATGCGCTCCTCGCTTGCTACAAGCCGGCCGGCATCCCTGTCCACCCTTCCCTGCGCCATTACACTGGAACTTTAGCCAACCATGTCGCCGGGTATCTAAAAGAATCCGGCAACGTTCATCTCGTCAACCGCCTTGACAAAGATACCAGCGGAATTGTCCTCGTGGCGAAAAATGCCTTTTACAAACAGCGCCTGTGTCAAAGCCATGACCAAATGACCAAAAGTTACCTCGCCTTGGCCCAGGGGCAATTTTCGACGCTTTCGGGAGAAATAACCGCCCCCATCGCCCGGGATACCCCGGGGGAAATCCGGCGCTGCGTCCGGGAAGACGGACGTGCAGCTCACACCAGCTTTGAGGTTTTAGCACAACACGAGAGCTTTGCCCTGCTCCAGGTCACCCTCCATACCGGGCGCACCCATCAAATTCGCGTTCACCTGGCACACCTAGGCCACCCGTTGCTAGGCGACACCCTCTACGGCGGCCAGACCGGCCTAATCAGCCGTCACGCCTTACACGCCTGGCGACTAGCCTTTTTACATCCGGTCACAAAGAATCCCCTGGAGATCATCGCTCCCCCTCCAGAGGATATCGCATCCCTATGCGGGCTGACGGACAAACTGCCTTGAGACCGCTAAAAAGAGCCCTTAGGGCTCTTTTTAGCTAAGAATTCACAATTCACATAGAGAGAAACTTAATTCAGCTACGTAGTTGCTGAATCTTAGTTGAACTAATCCAGAGCCCCTACAGTATTGATATTTGCATATAATACAAATATCTTAAGACTGTCGGGCTTCGGAAGAATAATTTTGGATGCAAAAAACTTTTTTGCCCAATTTCTTAAAAAAGAAGAATTATGCAAATGATTTTCTCCATTGTTCTTCGTCTACGCTAGGGTTTTAGGCGACAAAAGCAAACAAGCGCAATACCTCGAAGTAATCATCGCTGGCATAGGCAAGCCGATTCCCCCCCATAAGCTGAGCTCCAGGGTAAAACGACGCCCGATACGCCCGGGGATGCTCCTTGTAGGTTATCTCGACGGCAAAAGTCTCTGGCAGCCTGGGGACCCGGGCCGACAAGTCACCGCGAAGAGCCGCGGCCACGCCCTGACGAATTGCGGCACAGGTTACCTGTGGACTTACCGCCAAAACACTCTGCCCCGCCCCCTGCATCGTCGCCACAGTTTCAATCCCCGGAATTATTTCCTGCGCCTCTCGGCACAGAGCCGCATCGCCGCTGACAAAGACCACCGGCACACCGACATAGGCAGCGGCATAAGCATTGATCAGAAACTCACTGGCCGGAGTCCCGTTAATCGTTATCTGGCTGATCGCCGGATCCAGCGTGTGGGACAAGGGGTTTTCCGCCGAGCCGCCGCAGGAGTGGTAGCCCGTCAACACAACCGCATCAAAGCTTTTATCGAGGCCGTACATCATGCATAAAGGGTGGCCATTAAAGCCCCGGAGTAAACTCGCGCTTTCCGGCAACCCCTCCCAGGTCAGGTTCCGCGCCGTCTCATGGGCATCCCGGACAACTATCGCAGTGGCACCGGCTTCCTCAGCCCCGCGACAGGCCGCCGCCACCTCACCCTGCATCAGCTGCAGGAACGGGGTATAATCCGCCTTGCCTCGGGTAGTCTCTTCCCAACAAGCTATTCCCCCTGTACCCTCGATATCAGCGCTGATAAAAATTTTCATTTCAGCTTGCCCTCCCCATCCTCGAGGAATTGCTTCCCGGAGGAATCTTTCCGATTGAAATTGTGGCGCAGTGAGTGCGCTCATTGAATCTTTGAAGGCTAGCCCCCAGTCAAGCTCAATCGACTAGCGATAGATCCCCAAGGCATACGCCTCGCGAATCTGTTTTTTATCGATTTTACCCGTCGATGTCCGCGGCAGTTTGTCGACAAAAATCAACTTGCGCGGCACCTTGAAATTCGCCAGGCGCCGGCGGGTAAACGTCAAAATCTCGACATGAGTCGATTCCGTATCCGGCTGCAGAACGACAATCGCCAGGGGAGCTTCACCGCGTTTTTCATCGTTAAAACCAACCACCGCCACCTCAGCGACCTTGGGATACTTTGCCATCACTTCTTCCACTTCCCGGGGATACACATTGAGTCCGCCGACGATAATCATATCCTTCTTGCGCCCCGCCACAAAAATTTCCCCGTTCAAAGTGTAGCCGTAGTCACCCGTGAAGTACCAGCCGTCGCGCAGGGCTTTTTCGGTGGCATCGGGGCGGTGAT
>CAZWXO010000071.1:6934-11877 GCA_964637885.1 uncultured bacterium | reverse complement strand
GTGCTGGCGGATATCTTGTAGTTCAGTTTTTTTCTCGATTTGATCGAGAATAAGCTCGCGAAAGCGAGGAGTTTCAGCGTCCCAGTCAATCCCGCTGGAGTTGTTAGGGACGGGGACGAGGACGTACATCGTCGATTTCCCTTCGGGAGCGAGAGAAGGGTCGATGCGGGAAGCGTTTTGCAGATAAATCGACGGATCGGTGGAAAGGACTTTTGTTTCGGCGATTTCTTCCACATTTTTTCGATAATCATCGGCGAAGATGATGTTGTGATGTTGGATGTCGTAAGCTTTGTCGAGCCCGAGGTAAAGCATAAAGGTCGAGCAGGAATAATCGCGACGATGAAGGTCGGCATCCGTATATTTGCGGCGGTGTTCATGCGCTACCAGCTTGGTCATGGCCTGGGCAAAATCAGCGTTGATGATGACATAATCGGCGAGGATTTCTTCGCCATTTTCCAGTCGCAGACCAGTAGCTTGGCCATTTTTAACAATTACTTCGGCCACGGGGTTGCTGAGGTGAATTGTTCCACCGTCTTCCTCGACGACCTTGGCCATCGCATCGGAGATACGATTGAGTCCGCCGATGGGATGCAAGACGCCCCGACTGTGTTCGATGTAGGATAGAATTGTAAAGGCGGCCGGGCATTTCCATGGTGACATGCCTAGATATTTGGACTGGAATGTCATGGCTATCCGCATTTCTTCATGCTGAAAATATCCACCCAGCTTTTGGTACAAAGTTTGCCCTAGATTAAGGTAGGGGAGGGCCTTGATCAAGGTGGGACGCAGCAGATGAATCAGTCGGTAGTAGGGCAGCTTTAAGCAGCGAAAGACATGGTCAAACTTGACCTTTTCTTTGTCTAGATATTTTTGGTACCCGGCGGCATCCCCGGGAAAGAGCCGCTCGATTTGTTCCAACATATATTCTAAATCCCGGGATGGAAAAAAATCGTCCTTGCCCTTAAAGCGCAGGCGGTAGAGGGGGTCGATTTCTTTCATCTCCAGGTATTGGCTTAACTGGCGCCCGGCAAAACGAAAGACATCGTCTAGTACTTCGGGGAGCATTAGAAAAGTTGGTCCGGTGTCAAAGTGAAAATCTCCGACAGTCAGTCGGGCATTTCGCCCACCTACATGGGGTTTTTTCTCGTAAATTTCCACTTGGTAGCCACGATGGGCAAGGAGCATTCCGGCGGTCAGTCCCCCAGGGCCGGCACCGACGATGGCAACTTTTTTGGACAAAACACACACCTCCATTACTATGTCTACGTGTCAAAGGGACGAGGCTGCTAAAAAGCCAGATGGCTTTTTAGCAGCAATGCATAATTCCCTCATTTTTAAAAAAAGGCAAAAAGTTTGTTTTTACAACAAAAATTATTCATTGGTAAAGCTGAATTGTTAGTCGCTGACTCAGCGAGTTTATCGGGCAAAGCGACTAGGCGACAGATTATCCTTGGCTCTGATTAAACTTCGACATTGTTGTGGCGATTTGCGCTGCTAATTTTTTGGAGTCGAATTTACTGTGATAAATGAATTTTATCTCGTTTTCTTTGTCCCAGTCGGCCTCATCCAGCATCTCCACTTGATTATACAACTTTGAGCCGGGTAAGGGATAGGGAACGTTGATAGAAATTTCATCCAGAGATAGCTCTAATGCCCATTCCAATGTGCGATCTATCGAAGCTTGGCTTTCCCCCGGGTAGCCGACGATAAAGAAGCCGGCCGTCTTGATCCCGGCGTTTTTAAATAATTGCACCGCCTGAGCACCGTCCTCGACCAAGGTGTGTTTATTCATTAATTTCAAAGTGGCATTGTCGCCAGACTCTAGGCCAAGGTAGGCTTTGACACAGCCGGCGCCAGCCATCGTTTGCGCGATGCCAGGGGTGAGGGAGTCAACCCTAGAGAGGCAGGACCATTTTAAGTCGAGGTTTTCAAGGTGAAGGCGCTGGCAAAACGCCGCGACGAAATCAAGGTTCTGGGTAAAGCAATCGTCCGCCAGCCACAGGTAATCGTACCCCAGTTCACGGATGACATGGATTTCCTCGATGATTTTTTCGAGACTGCGAGGCCGGAAATAGTGGCCAAAGATAGGGCGGGAGCAGAAATTGCAATCGTGGGGACAGCCGTAGCTCGTCATCAAAGCTGTTGTCTTGGTCCCGTTTTTATTGAGCCAAAAGTTTTGGTAGGAGTGGTGGTCAGCCTGGCGACGATCGGGCAGTGGCAAACTGTTTAAGATCGCTGTCGATAGATGGGTCGAGGGCGTTTGCTGAACAGTGCCCGCCTTGATGGTGGCAAGGCCGGGGTAACCGTCCTCACTATTTGACACCAGAGCCAGAAAATCCCTTGGCGTTAGTTTGCTGCGTAAATAATCCGCGCAAAAACGCGGAAAATGCACGTCTGCTTCGCCACAAAAAACGACATCGAAGTGCCGGAGATATTTTGCGGGATAGACTGAAGCCAGGGGCCCGCCGGCGATAAAGATGGCCTCAGGCATCAACTCTTTTAGCTTGACTTGCAAAGCGACAGCGTTGTGGCTCATCGTCGCCATGACATAGATGCCGACGATTTTCGGACTGAGGCCTGTAATCTCGCGAAGGGCTGTTTCGCAATCCTTGAAGGTGCAGTCGTAAATCGCAGTGTCGACGGCGGCGGCCTTTAGCTGACTAGCAAGGCCGGCGATCCCCAGTGGAGGAAAGAGGATATGGTCGGCGTCGCGGGTTAGAAAGTACGGGTAGATTAGGACAACGTCGTTTTGGTGCATTTTATCGATACCTCATATCCAAGCAATACGCGAAAGAAAGGGGAGAGCACTCAGGTGTTTCGGGAGTTATTTCATAGATGATTCCCGCCCAGGACAGGGTCGCCGAGTTCTCCCGTCCATAGATTTTTTGCCATTTTTTTTCGGAGCAGTGAAAAGCTGTTGAGCCAAAAACTAGGCCGGAAGACGTGTTGAGCAAAGACAGTTTATCTTCGCCATTGATATTTTTTCCCCATCCGGCAGGGGCAGGCAGAGTATCGTGTCCGTTCCAGCTGGCGTCGAGAAAGTCGGCGCTCAGTTCGTTGAGGAGGTAGACTTTTTCGGCAGCTTGTTGCTGCCACAGGATTTCTCCGGAAATTTCTATTTTGCCGGGTGACAGCTTGTAGGAAAAGCTGGCCCGGGCAACTGAGGCAATGGGTATCAAGGTGTTGCTGATGCCGCCAAGTTTTTGCGCCGTCGAAATGATTCGGGGATGCAGGATGCTTTTTTGGAGCCACGGGTAGCGCATGTACAGCTGGACAATCCGCTCCCCGGCCTTGTTCATTTTAGCAGATGCTTTGCCGCGCCAAGCTTTACTGCAAACATGATCGAGATGGAATTCTTTTATCATCACGTTATTTTCGGCTATAGTATCGGTGCTAGTCACCGCAAAAATTGTTTGTCCGTTACTGCGCACGGCAATCGCGCCTAGGCCCATCCCCTCACCCACCTGTTCTTGTCCATCGAAAGCGAGCAAAAGTCCACGGGCAAGTCCTGCCGAGGCACCTTTCCCCACATACTTTGAATCGTTATAGGCTGTTACCCGAGGCTGTATCAGCGGATAATCAAGTTGCATCTTCGTCTCCTGCGGCTTCGCTGGGGCAGGTTGAAGGGAAGGTCGACAGGTTGTATTTGCGCAATTTCTGGTAGAGCAGGGCGCGGGATATTTGCAGCAGCTTGGCAGTTTGGCTTTTGTTACCACAGCAGGCTGCAAGCGTCGCAGCGATAGCCTCCTTTTCGGCATTGAGCCTGACTTCTTCTAAGCTTGAAACAATCAACCCGGGAGCAGCTTTAGTTGGCGGGGTTTGCGGTGCTTGCGAAAAGTTCTCACCTTTATTTTGTCGGGGGATAGGGTCTATTGTTCCCCTTGCTTGGGCTTCCTCCGCCATTTCCCCGGAGGCAAAGAAAAAAACGTTGTTTGAGCTACCGCAGCTGATATTTTGCAAGTGTTGCCGGGTCAGGCAGGGGCTGTCGGGGGCGGCAGCAATGATTGCCCGCTCGACGATGTTTTGCAGCTCCCGAATATTGCCGGGCCAATCGTAAAGGTAAAGAGCATCGATGAAGCCCGAATCGATTTCGACGATCCGGCGTCCGAGGCGATCGTTGAGGATGCCGACGAGATGCTCAACTAATAGGGGAATATCGTCAATCCGCTGGCGCAGAGGGGGTAGCTGGATCGGCATTACGTTGAGGCGATAAAAAAGATCCTCGCGGAAAAGGCCTCTTTCCATCAGCAACTGGAGATTCTGGTTGGCAGCGCCAATAATTCTGATATCGACATTGACAGGAAATTTTCCTCCTACCCGATCAATCTCCCGTTCCTGGATAGCCCGCAGTAGCTTGGGCTGCATCGAAAGCGGCAGCTGATCGATTTCGTCGAGAAAAAGGGTGCCGCCGTCGGCCAGCTCGAATTTGCCTTTTTTGCCGCCCTTTCGCGCATTGGTAAAAGCACCATCCTCATACCCGAACAGCTCCGCTTCAAATAGTTCCGCCGGGATGGCCGAGCAGTTCAATGAAATGAAGCTCCCGGAGCGATTGCTGAGGGCGTGAATTGCATGGGCGGTCAGCTCTTTTCCGGTACCTGTTTCGCCAGTGATTAGGACAGTAAAGGTGTTCTCGGCGGCTGTCTCAATTTCCTGGCGGATTTTTTGGGCTGCGGTGCTTTCGCCTAAAATATTGTCGATGGAGTATTTGTGCCGATGTAAGCGCCGCACTTCATTTTTATAGAAATTTAACTCTGAGGTCAGGGCATTGATTTTAGCAAGAAAGTTTTGCACTGCAGCCTTGTCGTCAAAAATGTCATAATCGACGACTCCGACAAAGCGGTCGTCCTGGTACAATGGAAAGCGGGTGCTGTAGTAAGGCAGCCCGTTAAAATAGGAGAGGTCGGCGATAACTGCCTGGCGGTCAGCGACGGTCTGGTGAATCT
>CAZWXO010000071.1:0-6924 GCA_964637885.1 uncultured bacterium | reverse complement strand
AATCTTGGTATCGGGAATCACTTCTTGAACTGGTCTACCGATGGCTTCTTCCACGGTGATACCCAAAAGGGTGGCATCTTGTTTGTTGATATAGAGAATCTTGCCGCTGCTGTCGACAAGAACTAGCCCGGTAATAGTATCAAAAACGGTCTTGCAGAAATCCCATGAAAGCATGGCAACCTCCAATCATGTCCTGATTGTCTATAATGGTATACATGTCTATTTAAATATACACTAAAATATGTCAAAGCGCAAAGAAAGGTTGACAATAAAAAGTGACAAGCGGTTAAAATCCTCGAAAACGGGTAGGGCAAATGATGGCACGATAGTTGCGTTAGGATAATTAAAGAGAGAAAAATGGATAAACGGGAGGTAAGCAGATGCAGTATCAGGGAAGGGTTTTGTCCGAGGATGAACGCCAGCAAATCCATCAGGAAAGCCTGAAAATCTTGGCTGAAACGGGTGTTCGTTTTGACAGTGCCAAGGTTCGAGGGATGCTCAAGGAAAACGGGGCTGATGTCGACGAAGCAACAAGAATAGTTAGAATTCCTGAAGCGATGGTTACAAAGGCCTTGGCATCAGCTCCTAAAAGCTTTGTATTGGGGGGCTACAAGCCGGAAAATGACTTTCAATTGCCCGCCCAGGAGACTGGCTACACCCTGGACGGTACGGGGACCTATACCCAGGATTTTGTCACTGGCGAGAGGCGCTATGCCCGCTTGCAGGACATCACCGATTCAGCCCGGGTTTTCAACCGCATGGATAAGGGGACGATTTTTTGGCCACCCATCGGTGCCTCGGATGCCCCCGTTCTCGCTCGACCCCTAGCAGAATTTTTTCAGGCACTCAATGCCTCGGAAAAGCATATTCAGCACGAGCTGCATCGTCCTAGCGAGGTGCCGTATCTCATCGAGGCTTTGACGATGATCCTGGGGAGCGAGGCCGCGGTGCGGGAGCGGAAGATTGTTTCAGTTTGCTATTGCCCCGTGGCGCCGCTGGTCCATGAGGAGGAAATGAGCGAGGCCTGTATCGAGCTAGGTAGGTATGAAGTGCCGGTACTGATCTATCCGATGCCGGCGGCAGGTTCCACAGGTCCGGCAAGCTTGTTCTCTAACTTAAGCCTGGCAAATGCCGAGGGTCTTTCGGGAGTTGTCCTATATCAAATGGCCAATCCGGGCTGCCCTCTCATCTTTGGCGACGCCTCCGGGGCGATTGATTTTTCCAGCGGGATGTTTATGGAGGGAGCTCCGGAAATGGTCCTGCTGACGACGGCCAAAGCGGAAATGGCTCAATATTACGGGCTACCTTCGATCTGTGCCGGTTGTCTGACCGATGCCAAGGAGCCGGGCCCGCAAGCAGTCCTTGAGAAGCTCTTGACGACAATGCCCTTGGTGTTTTCCGGAGCTGATGTCGTGCAAGGGATTGGTCTGGTGGAGACGAGCCAGGCGCTCGTTCTTGAACAGATTGTTATCGATAACGAAATAGCGGGGCTGTGCAACCGTTTGCGTCAAGGCATCGACTGCAAGGCCGAGAAAAATCTTTCCGCCGATATCGATCAGGTCGGTCCCGGCGGGCATTTCCTCAAGGCTAAGAGCACCCGCAAAGCGATGCGCACCAATGAATTTTTCCGCCCTGGCCTCGTCGACCGGCGTCCTCACGACGAATGGGTCAGGCTAGGCCGTCCCGATATGTATGCCACAGCCCGTCAAGAGGTGGAGAAGATCATGGCCGAGCCCTTTGCAGGGATTTTGCCGGCTGAGATTGTTGTCAAAATGGGGGCGCTACTGAAGCAGGCTCAGGCAATTGAGAGTCAATAGCAGCGCCAATCGGCGTCAGCCTTTAAACAGTGGTTTAGTCACGTACCTGATGTACGCTCCTGCACCACGGTTCGCGGCTTCCTTGCCTGGCATCTGCTCTTGCCTCTCATAGAAACGGATAGGATTTGGATGGTTTTGATTCGCGGGGGAAGGCTGACGGGGAGTGGCTGAAGAAATTGGATGGTTTTGACTCGTGGGGTTTAGTGGAAGTCGATTTAGGATAAGGAAGTTTTTCATGTATGACATTAGAAATATTTAGCGGAATTGCTCTGATCTGTAGTTTAAAAATAATTGGAGGTAGGATGAATGGATTGGCAAGAAAAATATGAAGCGATGCGACTAGCGGTTCTTGAGGGAGAAGAAGAGTTATGTGAAGAGCTGGCCAAGGAGCATCTAGCAGCTGGCGGGAATCCGCTAGAGGCGCTTAACCAAGGTTTTTTAAAGGGGATTAGAGAGGTTGGAGATCTCTATGAGTCTGGCGAATATTATTTGCCCGAGCTGGTGGCGGCGGCTGAAGCGATGAATTTGGCGGTGGCAGTCTTGCAGGATGCTTTGGTCGCCTCGGCTGCAACTAGCGAAAGCAAGGGAACCGTTGTAATCGCCACTGTCGAAGGGGACATCCACGACATCGGGAAAACAATCGTGGCTTCGCTTTTTACGGCGTATGGCTATCGGGTTGTCGATTTGGGAGTGGCAGTGGCTGACGGAGTCATCGTCGAGGCCGTCGCCAGAGAAAAAGCGGATGTGGTGGCGCTGTCAGCTTTGTTGACGACGACCATGGCTCATCAACAGTCAGTCATCGAAGCCCTCCAAGATAAAGGGCTCAGGGAAAAGGTCAAGGTACTCGTGGGAGGAGCTCCAGTCAGCGCTGACTGGGCGTCGCGAATCGGGGCCGACGGTTACGGCGACAATGCCGTCGAAGCTGTCAAGGTGTGTGATGCCCTTCTCGCGTAAAATTTGGCTGGGGAAATATTCATCCAGGCTAGGCGCAGGTCCCTCGGCAGTAAAATAATGCACAGTTAAATGGCAGTCTCCCGCTGGTGAGGAGACTGCCATTTTTAATGAGGAAGCAACAGTAAAAAAATTTACCGCCTTGTAGAAAGAAGATGCTTTGTCATGAGGCGTTATTGTGCTAAAATTTGGCTGTATGTGCAGAGGACAGATTGGCAAGTATAAAAGTGAGGGATGCAAGATGGACAAGTTGTGGAATATTACCTTGGGCGATTTGCTGGATCAGATGGCGGACGCCTATCCGGATCACGATTGTGTTGTTTACGCTGATCGCCCGTTTCGGAAATCCTATGGAGAGTTTCGGGATTTGGTGAATCAGACCGCCAAAGGGCTGATAAAGATGGGGATAAAAAAGGGGGATCACGTTTCGGTATGGGCGACCAACCATCCCGAATGGGTGGTTGCGATGTTTGCCACAGCCAAGATTGGCGCTGTTCTCGTGACAGTCAATACCAATTATAAAGTATTTGAGGCCGAATATCTGTTGCGGCAATCCGACACCCACACCCTGATTATGATGGATGGCTTTAAGGATACGAATTATGTCGAGATCATTCAGGAGTTAATCCCGGAGCTAGAGGGCACTCAGCCAGGACAGTGGCAGGCCGACAAACTGCCTTGCCTGAAAAATTTGATTTATTTAGGTGAGGACAAGCAGGATGGCATGTATAACTGGGAAGATTTAGCCCAGATGGGTGATGCCATCACCGATGACGAACTGGCGGCAGCACAGTCATCCCTGGATCCGCAGGATGTTGTCAATATGCAATATACCTCGGGGACGACAGGCTTTCCCAAAGGGGTAATGCTCACTCATTACAATATCGTCAACAACGGCAAATCCATTGGAGATCGGATGAAATTTACTCCCCAGGACCGCTTGTGTATTCCTGTCCCCTTCTTTCATTGTTTTGGTTGCGTCTTAGGGGTGATGGCTTCGGTGACGCATGGCACAACAATGGTTCCTGTGGAGTTTTTTCAGCCCGTCAAGGTCATGGAAGCGATTTCTACCGAAAAATGTACGGCCGTACACGGCGTCCCGACGATGTTCATCGCGATGCTGGAGCATCCGGATTTTAAACAATACGATTTTTCTCCCCCGCGCACCGGGATTATGGCTGGGTCGCCCTGCCCGGTCAAGGTGATGCGCCAGGTGGCCGACGAAATGAACATGTCGGAAATCACAATCGTCTACGGACTTACCGAGGCGTCCCCCGGATGTACACAGACGACAACGGACGACTCCATCGAGCTTCGGGTTTCCACTGTCGGACGGGAATTCGACCACGTCACGACCAAGGTCATCCATCCGGAGACCGGGCGGGAATGCCCTCCGGGAGAGCCTGGGGAGTTTGTCGTCAGCGGCTACAATGTCATGAAGGGCTATTATAAAATGCCGGAAGCGACAGCGCAGGCTATCGATGATGAAGGTTGGCTGCACACCGGGGATCTGGCCACCCGGGATGAAAACGGCTATTATAAAATAACCGGCCGCATCAAGGATATGATTATCCGGGGTGGGGAAAATATTTATCCCAAGGAAATCGAAGAGCTCCTCTATACACATCCCCTCGTTCGCGATGTCCAAGTGGTCGGTGTTCCTAGTCGGGAGTACGGCGAGGAAGTAGCGGCTTTCGTCATTGGGAGGGAAGGTGAGGCCTTGTCCGCGGATGAGATCAAAGAATTTGTCCGCAGTCGCGCCGCGCGGCACAAGACTCCCAAGTATGTGCTTTTTGTCGACGGCTTTCCGATGACGGCCAGTGGCAAAATTCAGAAGTACAAGCTCCGGGATTTAGCGGTTCAGGAAATGGGCCTGGCCGGTGACGGAGAAAATGAAACTGCCTGATCAATAATGATAGCAATCGGTGCACGGCGGAGGATGCTTAGTGCACTTTCGAAAGGGGTCTTTGAAATGAAATTCGCTTTTTCTACCTTGGGTTGCCCGGGATGGTCGTGGCAGGATGTGCTCAGCGCCGCTTCGGATATGGGCTTTGACGGCATTGAGCTGCGGGGTATTGGCAGTGAGCTGTATTTACCTCGGTCCAAACAATTCGCGGCGGAGAATCTACCTGGCGTCCGGGAGCGCCTGATAAGCTTAGGACTTGAAGTGCCGTGCCTGACGACTGGGGCGTTTTTGTTTGACCCGGAGGCACGCGTGGCCGCTGGTGCCGAGGTCCGCGACTATTTGGCGCTGGCCTCCGGTCTTGGCGTGCCTTACATCCGCGTTTTGGCTGATGCCAATCCGGAGTCAGGGCCGGTGGATCAGGTCCTGCTCGAGGAGAACCTACGGGAGCTCCTGCCTCTGGCGCTAGAGGCTGGGGTGACACTCTTGATCGAGAGCAATGGGATCTTTGCTAATTCGGCTAGGTTAGCTGCGCTCCTTACAAAAATTGCGCACCAGAGCTTAGGAGCTCTGTGGGATATTCACCATCCCTACCGCTATTTCCATGAGTCGGTCGAAACAACCTATCGCAATCTTCAGCCGTGGCTGCGTCACGTCCACATCAAGGACTCGGTAGTCAAGGACGGCAAGATCGTGTATCGGATGTTTGGCCATGGTGATGTGCCGGTGGTGGCAGCGGTGGAGCTGCTGGCTCGTGAAGGCTATGCGGGATATGTTGTTCTGGAATGGGTCAAGCGTTGGTGTATGGACCTGGAAGACCCGGGGATTGTCTTGCCCCACTACCTATATGCGATAAAAAATATGCTGCCTAGATAAGGAGGTTGCCTAGTTTGATTGAAATGAGAATGCACGGACGCGGCGGGCAAGGTGTCGTCACCTTGGCGGAGCTGTTGGCTAAGGCTGCCATGAAAAATGGGATGGAGGTACAGACACTGCCGTTTTTCGGAGTGGAGCGCCGCGGAGCCGCCGTTAAGGCTGCGGTTCGTTTCGACGATGTACCGATCAAGGTGCGTTCGATGTCCTATCAGCCGGATTATTTGGTTTTATTACACGAAAATCTTTTGTCCATCGGGCTGGCGGACGGAGTTTCCCTGTGCGGGGAGTTGGTCGTCAACAGTCTTGAGGCGGTGGCCGCAGATTACCCGCAATGGCTGGTGGATGCGGTGGGAATCGCATTGCGTCACGACCTGGTTGTCGGGGGTGAGCCCTTCATTAACGTTCCGATGCTGGGAGCTCTGGGTAAGGTGCTGGGGATCCCTTTGGAAATGATTACATCGACGATCAGTGAACAATGGGGCCCGCAGAAAGCTGCGCCCAATCTGGCTGCGGCGACTGAAGCCTACGCAGCTGTCACCAAAGTAAAGGGAGGCTCCGCTCATGCATGACGATTATATTAATCCTCTGGCATCCCCGATGAAAGGTGCCGGAGGACCTACGGGTACCTGGAGAACGGCCCGGCCGGTGGTGGACCGCGATAAGTGCAATGGCTGTCAGCTCTGCTGGATTTTCTGCCCGGAAGCTGTCATTGCCCGGGAAGATCAATCTATCGACTACGAGTACTGCAAAGGCTGCGGTATCTGTGTGGTTGAGTGTCCTCGGGATGCGATTGTCATGATCAAGGAGGAAGCGTAATGGCTAGAATGCTGGATACAGGTAATGCTGCCTGCGCGATGGCCGTCAAGGCCGCTCAAGTTGATCTGGTAGCGGCATACCCGATTACTCCTCAGACCTCGGTGGCGGAAAAGCTGGCGGGGTATATTCGGGATGGCTCCTTAAAGGCTAGCTATCTACCCGTTGAATCAGAGCACAGTGTAGCGAGCGCGGTGGCGGCCGCATCTGCTGTGGGAGCGAGAGTCTTTACAGCAACATCGTCCCAAGGCCTGCTCTACATGCACGAAATTTTACATTACGCTTCCGGCGGACGCTTGGCGATGGTAATGGCCAATGTCAACCGGGCCGTTAATATGCCTTGGTGTCTCTATGTGGATCACCAGGATGCCATTGCCCAGCGAGATACGGGTTGGTTGCAGTTTTATGCTGCCGGAACCCAGGAGATTTACGATATGATCCTCTTAGCGTATCGGGTGGCCGAGGAGCTCAGCCTTCCGGTGATGGTAAACTACGATGGATTTTTGCTGTCCCATTCGATGATGCCCTTTGAGACCGTCGAGCAAGAAATTGTCGATGAGTTTC
>CAZWXO010000070.1:11118-12085 GCA_964637885.1 uncultured bacterium | reverse complement strand
GGAATATAGAGTACTACCCGTTGGCTGATGCAGCGCTGGTCACCTTGCAGAATGGCGACGATCTCGAATTCACCGCCGACAAGAAGCCCGGCACCATCACCGTCCGCGTCGAGGGCGAACACCAGAGCGCACAGGAATACGTATTACCCTATGGCGCCCGAATGGCCGAATTGCTGCAGCAGATCAACTACACCGACCGCTCGGACAAGGTCAGCTTGCAACTTTACCGGTTGAGCATCAAGGAACGGCAGAAGCAGATGCTGAATACTTCGCTCAAGAGCCTGGAAACAGCCGCGTTGACGGCACGCTCCGGCACCAGCGATGAAGCGACACTACGCAGGCAAGAAGCGGAACTGATCCTGCAATGGGTAGAACGCGCCAAAAAAATCGAACCCAACGGACAAGTGGTCATCGCGCAAGCGGAAACACGCGACAGTCTGTTACTGGAAAACGGCGACATCTTGCGAGTGCCGACCAAAGATGGACTGGTCCTGGTCAGCGGCGAAGTCTTGTTCCCCAACGCTGTTGCATACGACAAGTTGCTGAGCTTGGATGACTATATCCAGCGAGCCGGCGGCTACACCCAGAATGCCGATTCCGCCCGCATCGTCGTCGCCAGACGTGATGGCAGTTTTACCGAAGTCAACGGCAAGAAAGGGTTTTTCGGCAGCGACCCGGTCAATGTTGCCATTCGCGCCGGGGATGAAGTCCTCGTACTACCAAAAATTGACGTGAAATCGCGCCAGATCTGGAAGGACATGACGCAGATCATTTATCAGATCGCAGTCAGTGCAAAAGTAGTATTTGGACTCTAATAAATGTACTCAAGGGCAAGACCATGAAAGCGTTGATCACCACGGGGCATTCCACTTCCGGCATCGCAACCATCTGGCCGCTTCTGCGAGCATACGGAGTGGCCCAGGCTGCCCCCGCGCAGAGCGAAACAACCGTGCCTGACACCTTCCAT
>CAZWXO010000070.1:6154-11108 GCA_964637885.1 uncultured bacterium | reverse complement strand
GCATCGTCGTGGCCAGACGTGATGGTAGCTTTACCGAAGCCAACGGCAAAAAAGGATTCTTCGGAAGCGAACCGGTCAACGTCGCCATCCGTGCCGGGGATGAAGTCCTGGTGCTGCCGAAGATTGACGTAAAATCCAGGCAAATATGGAAAGACATGACCCAGATCATTTATCAGATTGCGGTGAGCGCAAAAGTGGTTTTTGGCCTATGAGCTTGGATGGTAGTTTTTGTTTGAATAACTCAATAAGTAATCACGCATAACCGTTTTAAGTGATTACGCGAAACCGTATTGAATCCGTCATTCCGGTCTTGACCCAGAATCCAGAGTGTTCATCTGATTGCCGTTCAACCTTGAGTTTGACGTACGAACCGAATTCCCGCCTTCGCGGGAATTACGACCCAAATGGTTACGCGGTTCCACTTGCCAAAAATTAGCCTCGCACCTCGCCTTCGACTTCATGCGGAATCCCTTGATCTCTTCAAACAATGACCGAATCCGATATCCACTTCGGTAACGCGAACTGAGCCTATTTTATTAGAGGCGCCACCCAAAGGCACCCTGCGTAATGGCTTCAATACGGTTAAGAACTTCCTCCGGCAGGTGAGCAAACTGTTTACGCCGGTGTGCCGAGAGGTTTCCTTGGTTGGACTGAATCATACGGATGAGGGCGGAGATGTCCTTGTTCGGCAGGTCGAAGGCTTTTGTAATCTGCTGGAACGCGATGTCATAGCCGACAAGCCAAGCCAGCTCGCGCGGAATTTCCTCCCGCACGGCTTTCTCCACCATGGCATGCAGGAACATCGTCTCCCGGTCGAAGTTGAGGTAACGGTAGCTCCGACCGTTTGCTGCGCCAATAATGACTGGAGCAACATCACCGCGGCGATAGTTCCATAGGCGGGTCACCGGCTTGGAATACCCTGACAGCACGGAGAGGTAGTCCGGGATGTTCTTGAGCATTACGGCGGACACCGGGACAACGACCCCTTTAGCTCGCGTATGGGCTCGTGCCAGTGCATGGTGTATCAGAAAGCGGTGCAATCTGCCGTTCCCATCCATGAATGGATGCAGATATACGAAACCAAATCCGCTGATGGCTGCTTTCACCAGCGTGTTCTTGCAGCGGCTTCCATTAACAAAGGCTTCCAGTCCCGTCATGGCCCTCCGCATGTCCTCTGGCGCAGGGGGGAAAAAAGTGATGCGTCCGGCGCTGTCTTCAAGCCAGTTCTGTTGAGCACGATACGACGCCTCTTGGCTATAGCCATCTCGAACGACCAGGTTCTGTAGCTCAACCAGCCACTCTTCAGTGATGAGGTCTGTTTCGCCCGCGTGCTGCAATAGCTGGACGAAGCGCTCTTCCTTATCGATGGCTGGCGTTTCCCGCTCAATGGCGAAGTTGCTCTTGGTTTCCGACAAGTAGAGGTAGCTCAGCGCACGTTCATAAAGCACGGGGTCAGTAACGGAGGCCAGGGTGTGGTCAGCCTCGGCAAGTAATTCCTCTAGCGAGGGAGTGGTTGGTACTGCCGCGTGCCGCACCGTCGGACAGAAGTCCGGGGTGCCCAGCGCGTTGTCGCGTACCCGGAACTTGGGGCTGTTGAGCGACACGGCGGCGACGACGTAAATCTCGGCGGGAAACAGGTCAACGTACCCGCCGGTCGACATTGCGTCGACTGGGAGAGACTGGTTTTTCAGCCATTCCCACAAAAAGCAGGCACGCCGGATATGCGCGCCAGTCGGCGTGGAGGAGAGCCTCGCGACAAGTTCGGCTGGGTCAAGATGCTCGAACACGGCATCAATGACCTCCAAGTTGACGCCCTCATGCCGCAGCGCGAATTCAAGTTGGCCAACAATGCTGTCTTCGACGGCGACACCACGGGGAAAGAGAATTTGCGTATCCGAGTCCACACGCTTATTGACCGCACCCGAGATTGCTGCGGGGCGTTCAAGTGGTAGAACCTTTAACCCGAGTCGTTGGACAAGATATGCGTACCCGAGTGATGTCATGAGCCCTCGAAGTTTAATTACATCATTTGAAATATTGACATATTAGTTTCATTATTCTGATTGGATTCGAAATATTATTATCCTGGAGAGCTCAGTTGAGTGTTCCCCGGGGTTCTACAGTTAAACCCGACTTTTCGCGATTTTCTGACGGTCTCTCCAGTGTTTACGCGGGTTCCTGCTGACGTTTTCAAAAGTTCTTGTGGTGGCACGCCATGGTAATTATTGGCTTTTATTGACGTGGATTATTGCGCTGATAAAGTAGCGGCATGTTTGTCAAGATCACCACCTCAGGAAGCCGCCGCTACGTCCAACTCGTCGAGTCCTATCGGGACGATGCCGGTCGGGTCAAAAAGCGCACCATCGCCAGCCTTGGGCGGCTGGATCAACTGGACGGCGAACTCGATTCCGTCATCAGCGGCTTACTCAAAGTTACCGGGCGTGAACCCTTGGGCGACGCTCCGCCGGCCCCCTCGGTTTCGTTCGAATCCGCACGCGCCCTGGGCGACGTCTGGATGTTGACCGAGCTATGGAAGGAACTCGGCTTTGGCGAACTGCGCCGGCTATTCCGCCGGACACGCCATACCACCGACATCGAAGCGCTGATTCGGGTGATGGTGCTCAACCGCTTGTGCGACCCGGATTCCAAACAGGCCGACGTCGATAGCGTCGTAGCCGGGCTGTTGCGCCCATTGATCGACCAGGATCTGTCGGTGGTGTTCTATGACCTGACCACCATCCGCAGTGAAGGACTGGTCAGCGTCGATCAGGATGTGCGCCAGCATGGCATGGCCAAGGAAGGCTTGATCGCTCGCCAGTTTATGCTCGGCGTGGTGCAGACCGCCGAGGGCTTGCCGCTGTACCACGAGGTGTTCGATGGCAATGTTTCCGAAACCAAGACGCTGTTGCCTACCCTGACGACCGTCCTGGCGCGCTTTCCGTCGGTGCGCCGCCTGATCCTGGTGGCCGATCGCGGGCTGTTGAGCCTGGACAATCTGGAGGCGCTGCAAGCGATCAAGCTCGGCAGCGGCCAACCGCTTGAATTCATCATCGCCGTGCCCGGCCGGCGCTATCACGATTTCGTCGATCTGCTCGGGGACTTCCATCGCACCCGTTGTGCGGCGGCCAGCGAGGAGATCATTGATGAATTGGCCTGGAACGATTTGCGCTTGGTGGCTGCACATGATCCGGCGACGGCGGCCATTCAGACGCAGCGACGATCCGATCGCATCGATGCGCTGATCGCCCAGGGTGAACAATGGGCCGGCAAGCTCATCGACCAGGATGACGGCGTCAAACGTCGCGGCCGCAAGCTGTCTGATAGCGGCGCCAAGGCGCGCTTCTTCCATGCGGTGAGTGAGGCGCATTTGTCGAAGATCATCAAGGTGGATCTGGCCGCACAGTTGTTCAGTTACGAAATCGATGACGCGGCGCGCACGCTGGCTGAAATGATGGATGGCAAGCTGTTGCTGGTGACCAATGTCCAGGGGCTGACGCCCCTGGACATCGTCACGCGCTACAAGTCATTGGCCGACATCGAGCGCGGTTTCAAGGTACTGAAATTCGATCTGTTTCATGGCGCTGATTCTGCACCGGGTCATGCGTACCCGGTTGCGCGCTGCGAACTCAAACCTGACGCCAGAACGCGCGCTGGAGCAACTGCGACGAATTCAGCATCACCGTATTCGCCTGAACGGCGCCACCCCGGTGACGGGGGTGTCTTCAATCAACAATGAACAAGACGAGGTTCTTCATGCCCTCAGGGTGAAAAAACCGGTCGCGTCCCCGCAATTGACGCTTTTGTAGGGTTACGTTTTGAATTCGTGATCAACGAAATCATAGAGTTATCGGATTAACTGTCGAACCCCGGTGTTCCACAGCCTTCGGGAGCTTGTTGTGGAATGAGTGTCCAGGTTGACTTGAAAAACGCAGTGCACCGTTAACACCCTCGCCGGTACAACGCTTACAGGGCCTTTCGAAGCACCCTAGAGCCGTTCATTGTGTTGCCCGGAAGCCAGGAAAAACTCCTTCAGCAAATCCAGTTGTGCTTCCGCCCGCAGGATATGCTCTTCAAGCTGCTGCTGCCGGCCCCGCATCGAATCGATTTCGCCACGTTGGCTGGCGATCGCCTCGTTGCGACGGATAATTTGTTCCTTCATGAGCTGCGCCACTTCGACTAGCTGACGCGATATGCCCACGGGAACAACCATTCTGCTTTGCGTCAACGCAGGCAGATTTCTGGAAACATCCTCCCGAGCCAAAAATTCAGGCAACGTATCCAGAAGCGGGCGTGGGGTGAAATCAATAACCAAGTTCGCGTCACCCTTGACCCGTGCCAATACCTCCGCAGGGATAGCCAGATCGAATTGCGGGTCATCATTCAAACTCAACAGCAGAAGCCCTTCGGCGGCATCACGAATTGCAAGGCCGCCAACATTCTTGAGCAAACCAATTTCTCCATCCCAGCGCCATATTTCGGTTCCATCGGCAAGAAACAAGGCCAGGCCATGAACAAACAAGGCCGCAGGAAGGTTCGCCGGATCAAGCCTTGCCCGTGCGATTGGTTTTAAATCGGCCGGCAAGGGGAGGCGGATGGTTTGACGCTGACTCGAAATGGGGTAGAGCACGGCGGCGCCGCGAGACTCCGTATAGGATTGCGGTATGCCATCGAGGATTTCAGAAATATATAGTCTGGCCTCGGCAACCCCCATCTCATGCAGTGGCAATGCCACTTGGGGTGTTTCATAAACAGAAGCCCCCAAAGTGGGGAGCGGACCATCGCTTGCCAATGCGAGAAAATAAATAGGGCGTGGAATTTCTGATGAGCCGCCGCCAGTTATATCGAAATGCCGGAAATCACTAATCGGGTCGTTGAGGGGTGCGATACAAGAGCCGCTCAACACGCGTTGCGCGTAAAAAACAACATGCGGAAAATAACAGCGCAATAGCGTTGA
>CAZWXO010000070.1:3720-6144 GCA_964637885.1 uncultured bacterium | reverse complement strand
ACTCACCGAAATCAAGCTCTTTGACGTGAAAGGGGTTGGGCTCGCTGGCGGCGAGATTAAATTCCGGACGATTGGGGCTGGAGATCAACAGGATGCCGCCTGGGCGCAAGACACGCCGGAACTCGCGCAGCATTTCGTCATGCCGATCGTGATGTTCTATAGTCTCGAAGCTTACTACCATGTCAAATGACTCGACTTCACATGGCAGTTCGGCGCAGTCCCCCGGAACAAAACGCAGGTTGTCCCGTGGATAGGTCTGCTGTGCGTATTCAACAGTCTCTGCCGAAATATCTACTCCGACCACCGACTGTGCTAACTCCGCTAACATGTTTGATCCGTAGCCCTCACCGCAAGCCACATCAAGCACATCCTTGCCTGCCGCCAAAACACGAGCAAGGCGATAGCGGTGCAAATGTTCGGCGTGGATGACGCCACCAATCTCAGGAACGTAGCGTTCGCCGTCAAAAACCAGGCTCATTCGAATATCCAGATCATTGCTTGTTTAAATAAAAAATTAGGGAAGCAAAAACATTAATCTAATAAGGTTATAAACGACTTGTTATTAGACCTATCAAGTCCGATAACGCAAAATGATGAGCCTGGCCCCTAAGTTCCTTCGCGGCTGCCTAGCGCGTGTTCGATCGCCGCTTTGGTACCCACTAGCTCCGTGAACCACCATTTCAATGTGGTACACGCGACTTTCGGGGTTGCCAGAAATAAGATCCGATGTGACGGCGAAATATAAGAGTTAGATGATAGCTGCCGCCGCAAAAGTGGAGAAAATACAAAAGGGGTCATGTAATTAAGCTCATGCATTTAAACCAATACGGTGTGAAGGTTTTGGACAAAAAATACCCTAGTCATTGCGAAATATTTAACTTTTGCCGATATAATTTATATTTATCGTGTATTAATCACTGATAGCGTAAATTGGGTAGATTAAGAATTAAGAAGAACAGTTTTATTGCAACAGGTGCCTGAACGAGTAGATTGGATTTCATCTAATGTTCTTGCCTTATCAAAAATTAAATCACACTCATGTAGCACTACACAGCACATGGTGCTGATTGGTATCGTCTGAATTCGGTGCCATCAAATAGAGCAAAACGATAGACTTGAAATATTCAATTACTTCCGTATTGCAATGTAACCATAGTTTATATATTCGTTGATTTATGCACAATAACGATCTAGGTTCCTTGTATTGTTTATCAAATTGCCGAGAATTACATCTACTGCAAGTCAAAGCAGATGTATTTAAACTGCTCCTCGTCAAGAAATTCACGTGCAAATTCAAGGTTGCTTTGCATGAAACGCGTTCGACAGAGGTTTATAAAATCATTGGACACTGGTGATTTTGAAGCTGTAATTCCCGGAACTCTCTCAAGTGCTTCAATGATTGCCCACCGCTGGCACGCTGAAATACCTAAAGAATTAATGGTATTATAAAAATTCAAAAATCCGCTGCTAAGGCTAGCATTAGTTCGTCCTTGGTTTTGTTTTTCGACATCTATTTTGCATGAAATTAACTCAAGAATTATACTTCGAATATCATTATTATTTCCTTCTTCGAGGAGAATGCAATCGATAGATTTTGAACCGAAGGCCTGTCGCCATGGATCAATTCGATCCATAAAATTAAACGCATAGCCATACAATTCGACATACTTTTCGAATGAATATTTGGCGTCAGGACGCCCTTCCTTTGCGGCCTGAAGGTAAGCTGCGTAAATTAAATAATCCTGACGCCTTACGACATAGATAATCCTGACAATAAAGTTTGTAAAAAACTCTTTCATCAACCGAGGAACAGCTGGATCTGAATAGCACAACAATTCCGTGCTTATAAAAACCGATTCAGCAGAAGAACTATCAATCTCGACGAGTAGGGATGCAAGAGTTCTCCTTAAAGAATCCTCTTGCAATTCGGTATATGGCTCTGAAAGATCGTTGCATAGGAGATGATGAGCAGACTGAAGGAGTCCATGCGCACCATCAGATACACCAGTCCGTGGATATAAGACGCCTGCTTTTAGAAAATCGTTCCGGTTTAGCCAAAACATATCCTGGACGGCAGTTGTTCCAGTTTTCCCATGCCCTATATGGATGAACACTTGGCGCTGCTTCTCTGTATTAAAAAGCGAGGGTTTCATAATGACCCTCGTGACTGGCTTCGTGGAAAGAATGCGAGTCATTGTAGAGGGCCATTCGCCGAGTCAGTATTCTTCCCCAATCGAACCACATATAAATCCTGGTGGCCCCACCACCCCCCTTCATCATAATGAACGAGTTCCATACCGGGGTTATCCGCGATTTTCGCTTCAACATAATCTCTAGTCACGATCGTTTGCCCGTAGTCTTGCGTGTTGAGATCGTGTTGTTCACTGCTCGCAATGAACCAGTAGCCTCGTTCATCGAGAACGG
>CAZWXO010000070.1:457-3710 GCA_964637885.1 uncultured bacterium | reverse complement strand
ACGAAGCAGCGCATGCTTTGCCGACCGTGGGTTGTAAAAATCAGGTAACCACCTTTCAAGCACTTTGTGCCAAGGGAGGTAAGCCAGCGTCCCCATGTACGGTCGGGCATGTGGGAGAAAAATGATAGTGCGAACACCACATCGTATTTCTCTGGAGTCGTGAGAAGCTCTGGAATAGTGCTAGAAATAATTGCCTTGACACCGAGTTTATCGCCAATAAAAGTAACCGCATCTCTATGGATGTCGCAGCTGGTGACTCGGACTTGGGGGAGCGTGTTTCCAAGATGCCTGGTCACGCACCCGTATCCTGACGCAAATTCAAGCATAGATATATTATTGTCACCGAACCCGCAGATTGATTCGAGAATACCTGCAAGTTTTCTGGCCGAATTGTTTGCGTCCGAGAAGTAGTAATTCACGGCGCTTGTCTTATCCGGAAACGACTGGTTATTGATCAGAAAATCAAATATCAAGTCGGCAGGATGAATCTCCGTCATTACGCCAAAACGAGTTCCTGCTTCCAGCGCTTCGGAAAGGTGTTTATGAATTTCATTGTTCATGACTTGAGAACTCCTATTAAGTAATGCGATTAAAAAGCGTCCAAATTGACCCCAGCATCTATTCATCTGTCGCTTCGTTGATTTATTAAATTGAACTTACAATATGCCATCTGACAGTACTTGGTTTGATCGTTGTGCTAGGTATTATAAAAACCCATTGTATTAAAATAATCCAGCGGGCTACTTAAAGAACGTGCAATCCAATCTTCAACAAAATGGTATAAAAAGTAACATGTTCTCGATTGTTCTATGGCGGCCTGCACCCGTCATCGATAGGACGCGTGCATTTTCCGCCCTGCCGCTCCAAGCTAACAGGAAGTTTTCTAGCGGATTGGTTGCCAAGCGATCGGCATGAGGGGCTGTCCGCTTGACTAGACGAAGTCGCCCTAGGAAATATTACATTGCTCATCATGCACTCCCAGCTTTCCTAAATAGGTAAACAGATTGCGCAGGGGTTTTGAAGTTGAGTATAAGGAAATGCGCTGTATGAATGGATGGATTCATGTCTAATGACCATTCTTTTTTAAGATGTAAACTTCATTCATGTAACCCATTACGGCACATGATGCTGATTGGTAACGTCTTACTTCGATGTCATCAAATGGAGTAAGGCGAGAAATTAGCAACGGCAGATCATATCCATAACGCCACGTAACCAATGCTCCATCCTCGGGTCTCTGTGGATTACCATGATATTCGGGCTCGCCAATGATTCTCAGGTTGCCTTCTTCTAAGAAGGCAACTTGTTGGCTTGTAAATCTGTTGTGCTCTGTTGGCGCGGTAAAGAAACAGAAGCCGCCTTTTTTCAATGTTCTATATATTTCAGTTAAAGCATCAAAAGGATTAAAAAGATGTTCCATTACATCAAGATGAATGACCATATCAAAATAGTCATTGTCAAATGTTTGTTTTTCAAGATCCTCATTCCTAAGGTTTCCAACCATAGCACCAAATTTTGCATCAGGGAAATACCCGGAACCAATATATTGCCTGGCCTTGTCCCGTAAAAACATCGTAACCCCTCTTGGAGTGGGGGCTGCCTCATGAACAATAAGTTTTTCGATATCCTTTTTATTATGTATAGAAAGAATGGCCCGTGCAATTGCCCGCTCCCTCACTACACACATGCCTTTGGGGCAGGTCTTTGAAAGAAGGCTGTCTCGGCATGACCAAAAGTCATCTGGCGAAGAAAACTCTGTTTCCTCATTACAGATTGGGCACTTGGCATTTATAAGCATCGCATTTTTCCATTATTGAGTACTAACATTCTATTTAATCAAAAGCTACTGTTTTGGATAGCGCGTCTTTCGGGTGATGCGGAACGGTATTATATGCAATAATTTATTTAAAGATTTTTATTGTTTTTTCATATGATGGACGATTATAAGGCTTCCTAAGCAAAAATTGTGATTAAGTCTGAATCATTCTTTCATGACTAAGATCGGGGCTCTAATCGCCAAAGCGGTTTGAGTTGTTGTTAAAAATCCATAATCTACGAATTGCAACGAACGTTACTTTACTTATGCAGAAACTCTTGGTTGTCATAACCAGCAATTCAGCTTGTTCGCTGTATATCGTACATGTAGGAGGTCAATCTCCTTCAGGTCGAAATGACAATTCTAATTAGTGCCTGCACTGTCTGTCCAAAAATGGATTTAATAGTGCTTGCATATATCTTTATGGTGCTTGGCACTCTTCATGAATTAACCGACGAATGTTTGACCCTAGGAAAACCAAAGAATCCGCTTCATTAATAAATTCACGTGCAATTGATTGATTAGAGTCTTTGAAGAAACTCTCGATTTCAATTTTAAGCTGGCCACTAATAAGCGCACTAGTTGACACCTCCTCAAACTTAGCCGATAACGAAATTAGTTCATCCACAATCTCTTTTCTTGGCCTATTCGTTATTTTGGCTTTATCAACAAGGCCAAGAATTGCAGAGAATTCTGGTAGTATGCTTAGGTTTGATCTGATGTTGATGTTCTTTACATCACTATTATACTTTAAACCCAGAATATTCATCATATCCAAACACGTGCTTTCGCCAATAACCTTTTTGTCATACACCCTAACAGTTATGCTATCACTGCCGAACACATCAACCCAAGGTTTAAGTCTCTGCGAAAAATCAAATCCACGTTTTGCATGTTTATAAAAATCATCAATACTTCCCTTGTAGTCCATTCCAGATTTTTGCCATTCAAGAAAGGTGCTTTCTATCAACCTTAATTGTGGTCTGACATAAAAAATAACTTTTACCTGAAAACCTGCCAGCAATTCCTTCAACTTTACCACATAGGGTTTCTTTAAAAAGCAGAATTGTTCAGAACTTATTAGTATCTTGTTGCATGAATTTACAGCAATTTCCTCAAGCAGATCCAGAAATAAATTTTGTATTCTTACTGGCATCTTAGTAGATTGAAACTGCGCCAAGCCATGGTGCGCATACGGCGTTAATCCTGTAGTTGGGTATTGTAAACCCTGCTCTTCAAATACTTTTCTATTTATAAAGAAAAACTCCTGAACAGAACTTGTTCCAGTTTTTCCAAACCCAATGTGGATGAATATCGTTTTCGATCTATCCATTCCGTCTAAATACTGAATACGCAAGTTTATTGGCTCGCAGGACCCTTTTTGTGGTGAGCGTGCCTTTCTGGAAGTTCCCGCTCTTGTCAGTGACAAAATGCGAC
>CAZWXO010000070.1:0-447 GCA_964637885.1 uncultured bacterium | reverse complement strand
CCAAATATTTTCATTTATGCTAACGGCAAACGCTCAATCGAACGAATCCGTTTGGATTAGTCCCGAATATATATATGTTCGCCCTGGCGGTTACTGACACATACATCAATAAGCCGCGAAGACGGCCTATTCTTTCCTTTTGAATGCGACTGTAGTCTAGGGTAAACAGGTCGATCGCGATGGGCTCCTTGCCATTGGCGATCTGGGTAATGGTTGCTTCCGACTCATTAACGAGATTGCCCCAAAGACGCTTGGTCAGCGGGATGATTTGTTCCGCCTGTGCATCCAGTTGCATGCGTAGCGATGAAGCTGCTGGGCCGCCTAAAATCACCAGTGCTTTGCTGAAGAGGCCGTTGTGCCAATGGTTCTCGGTGGCGCCGAAGTCATACTTTCCGGTGCTTAGTAAACCAATATAGGCAGTGACGATTTCACCGGCGCTCAAGCCAG
>CAZWXO010000069.1:9383-12136 GCA_964637885.1 uncultured bacterium | reverse complement strand
GGCGGTAAAGGGTTCTTGCTATCGCGAAGCGATTTCGTTCTTCTTCTGTCGCACTCAGCTGCAAAAGTGCGACAGAAGAACCGTCCCCGTGTCTGGCCTGGCGCAAAAAAAAGTGGGCAGGAGTAATCATCTCCCGCCCACTCTAAACTTAATCTATTCTAGCTTGCTAGTATTTTAAAGTAATTTTTTGCGTCGCCTTTTCCCACTCAACAGTAACGCCGAAATTCTCGGCAACAAACCGCAACGGCAAGAAAATTCGGCCGTTAATTGAGCGTGGCGGGACATCCAAGGTCACGGGACTGCCATTAACTTCGCCCCGGATGGAGTTCATCCACAGCTTGATTTCTTTGCCGTTAAGCGAAAGGGTCGCCATCTGCTCCGCGGCATTCCAGCTGATAGTGCCACCCATTGCCACAATAATCGCCCTGATCGGCACCAATGTCCGTCCATCAATCACTACCGGGGAGACATTTCCTCCGGAAGGGTCGATCTGACTTTGGGCTCCGTTGATGTTCATTTTATTATTGCCGATGGACAGGATAATCGAATTGCCGCCAGCGTTACCAGCCGCGTTGTTGGAGCTGCCCGGGTTCGCCGACGCGCCTGGCTTGGTTAAACGATCGTATTCAGCCTGAATGTCGCTGGCGCTGAGGGCCCGGTTGAAAATCTTGAGCTCGTCCAGTAAGCCATTATACAAGATATCCGGACCACCGATAATATATTCCCCGGCGATATCGTCGGAAAAAATCGCGCCGTAATCGCGCCCTGTCGACGCCCTGGCGTTCTGTTTGCCGTCAATATAAACAAATAAATCGGGGCCGGTGCAGACAAATGTCACCAGCGACCATTTTTGGTGCGAGTTCAAAGAATGAACTCCATCTGTTTGGACAAAGGGTTCAAAGCCCGAGTCCAGCTGGGATAGCTTGATTCGCGCACTGTGTACCCCCCAGACATCTGCCACAATCATAAATGGGTCATAGTAAACGTCTTTCGGATTATGGTTGCTCTTGTACAATATCTGCATCTCGCGATTATTTCGCTCAGCCTCGCTTGGGTCCATCTTCATCCAGTAGGAAATCGTAAACTGCTCGCCAAGGTTAAGACTGGAGCTGGCCGGAACAGTTAGGAAGCTTCCCTTGAAGACAGCGCATTGCTTAGCAGCAGCGGAAACTCCGGAATTGTAGCTGACGGAGCCGATAGCATTGTTCCCTTTGCCGGATGAGTCGCTGAGATTGCCGTCAAATCGGTAATAGGCCACCAGTCCCGCCACTGATTCTGTAGTAGATGCAGCTGGCTGCGTCGCAGGCGTTGTCGTTGTTGCAGGCGTTGTCGTACCTGTGGTCGTCGTGGTCCCGGTGCTCGCATTCTCGGTCGTCGTCGCGTCGAGGTCTAGCCCCGGGGCACCAGCGTTGATCATACTATTTTCAACACCATCCGCATAGCCTTGCGGGGGAACCGACGTCGTAGGCGGGTTCACCCCCGTCGTCGGATAAACAGCGCTTTTGGCCACTGCCTTGACCTGAGCATCGAATTGATCACACACCTGCTTGATTCGCGCCTGCGGGTTGGCCATCGGTGGATACCCGTCAACAAAGACCAGGATGTTGAAGCGGTCCGGGCCAAAATACAGCCAGGTGCGCTTCCCGTCTGGCCAATAAAAGAAGGTTCGGCCGTCTGGATATGTAAAGTATGTCTCCAGTTTTACCGGGTCAGTGGCGCCGCTCACGGCCTTCAGCTCACCAAAGCTGCTTGATTTGCTGAGGTCGCTATAATGAAACATTTGGTTGGCATAAAAATAGGCGACCTTCTTATTGGTGCCGTCGGCCGCTTTCTCCGTGACCAACACCCCGTTTTTTGCGGTATTAGCCGAGACTGTCCAATCGTTGTGACCCATCTTGAACAAGGTATTTGCATAATAAGTATAATTCGCCATGTCGTCCCCTGCGGTGGTATAAGTATCGGCCAAAGCAATTGGCGCCATCAGCATGCTTCCCAAAAACACGCACAGACTGACCAGGGCCCATCTTTTCGTAAATTTTGTCTTGCGCAAAACCATCATCTCCTTCAAACTTTTGCTCTTCCCCGCCACGAGCCGTCTTCCCCTGCCGCTTCCGGCTGGTTGACGCAACTTGGCAATCCCAGCTTTCAACGCACGATCACTTGCAGTGTAAACCAAACAGAATCGAGAAAGAACATAGATTAGCGCCCTGTTTATGCAATGAATGCCGTGCCTGATGGGAAAAGCAAAAAATGATCAGGAGTGCCGATTGCGCCGCCGAAACTGCGAGGGAGTCATGCCGGTTTTTCTTTTAAACATGGACACGTAATAACTATTGTAATCCAATCCGCATTCCGCAAAAGCCTTGGCCACAGAAATATTAGCATCGGCAAGATTTTTCTGGAGATGACTTATTTTGAGATCGATATAATAATCGTGGGGGGAGAATCCTGTGTCTTCCTTAAATAGACGGTTAATTCTCGAGACGCCCAGATTTGCTGCTGCCGCCACCGCCTTGGCTTCATAGGGCTCGCGCCAGTGTTCTTCAATATAATTGCGGGCCCGATGCACCTCTTCCCGGCCAAAAGTTTTACGGACAGGAATAAAAACCGTCACAACGTACAGCAATCCACCCTTTTCGTCAAATATCGGAAAAGAGGTAATATCCTGAAAAATACTGATAAATGCATAGTCCATCCTAAATTTATCCCCGACCAGCTCGCGGTTGGGCAGCTCGAGGCCGGTCGTCACCACC
>CAZWXO010000069.1:583-9373 GCA_964637885.1 uncultured bacterium | reverse complement strand
AGCGCGGGCCGTATGCTCCTTCAAGCCCCATTTCTCCAGCATCGGCTCCTGCAAAATATTGTATTTGCCTAATTCGTTTTGCGCTTCCGGCAAAGTCCCGACTAAAAAGGCTTTATTAGCATACACCATCGTCCCGTCAGCGGCTGTAATGTTAATGCTGCAAGGGAAGTCTTCAATAATCTGCCCCAGATGCGACACATTCTCCAGCAAGAATGACTTCGCGGCTGAGCCGCCAGGGGGCCGCGCATCATTCGTTTTACTTGGCGCTGCCGTAGGTTTGGCCGCGTCGCAAGGAATCGCCCAAGAGCGGTTAAAATAAAAAGCGCCGCCAACTCGTCCCGTTTGACACAAATACTGGATTTGGCGGGGATTGATTCCCCACTTAACGGAAGCCGCCTTGACCGTAATATATTCCATCCTGACCCCACCTTAACATCGATTCTCGCGCAGTGCGCTCAAACGCATTGTAGTATAGTACGGAAATGTTTACAAGGCGTGAAGTTAAGTCGAAGCAAACATGGAACCGAACAGAGGACCAAGCCGTCCCCATGTTCATCCATTAAGCAAGCGTCGGGCAATTCTTTGCCTTGCTGGCTAGGTGAAAACGTGCTAAGCTGAAAAAAACTGACCGCTATTCACGCTAATGTGGCCAAACTGCTGACTGTCCTCATGATACCTAAATTTCTCGTAGGAAAGGAAGGTCGAGACAATGGCTGAGAACGCCAATCTACAGCGCTTTGACGACGCCTTACAGGAATACTTCGCCGCCTACTTTACCAGGCGCGACTTGGAAGGGATTATCCAGCTGGCCCACCCTTCTTTAGCCGGGTTTGGCTCTGGGGTAGATGAGACTGCCTACAACATGGGTGAATTTATCAGTTTCTACCGCCGGGACCTGGAATCGGCTCCCAATCAATTGGAGTATGAATTTGTGACGCAAAAATTGTATCCCCTTGATGAAAAAACTGCTGTTTTTTTAGGGGAGCTAGACATGTGGACCACTATCCAGGGGCAGGAGATTCGCCTCAATAATTTGCGAATGTTGCTAGTCTTGCACGATAACGGTGAAAAGGTGACCCTGGCGGCCAAGCACGTTTCTTTTCCCACCCAGGTTCACGATGCTGATGAGTCTTTCCCCCTCAAAGAGCTGGAAGACAGAGCCCAGCTTCTAAGCCGAATGGTTGAGGAGAAAACGAAAAGCTTGCAGGAGGCGTACAGTGAGCTGGCGAAAATTATTAACACCGACCGCCTGACGAGTCTTAGCTCCCGGAGTTTTGTCGAGGATACCTTAGAGGCAGAGTGGCTGCGCTATCGCCGGTTTGGCCGTCAATTTTGTCTGCTCTTTATTGACTTGGACGACTTTAAGCAGATCAACGACCACTACGGTCACACAGTCGGGGACCAAGTGCTTCAGGCCACAGGGAAGGCCATTCGAGAGAGTATCCGCAATACAGACACCGCCGGGCGCTGGGGTGGCGACGAATTCATGGTAATTATGCCCGAAACATCCCTCCACGAAGCTGCAGCAATGGTTCACAGGGCCAACGAGGCCATTAACCTTGCCGAGCAAGCTTTGCCATGCTCAGTTAGTTTCAGCATCGGTAGTAGTATCGTTAAACCTACCGACCAGAGCCAACAAGATGTATTTCTTCGGGCCGATACGGCCTTATACAAAGCCAAGGCCAAAGGCAAAAAACAACTGGCTGTTGAACCCTAGGGGTTTGCAAAATGCCTATAGAATAGTTGACGTCCCTTATTTCTTTTAAATGCTCTTAAGAGCAGTTTTACAAGAGTTCAATGCAATATACCGCATATAGGGGAACACTCTTAATGCCATTTTCAAAGCCAAAATTCTTTGAAGATATCCGAATCGCATAAGGCGGTTTATATTTATCGACAAACACATTCAAACTTTTCGAGCGTACATTGTCAGCTGATTTGACTTCGACTGGGATAATATTGCCAGCCTTGTCCTGAAGCACAAAGTCAATCTCTGCCTTACCTTGGGACTCCCAATAGTAAATCAGATGGCCAGTAAATGTTAGAGCTGAAGCAACATAGTTTTCAGCCAAAGCCCCTTTAAATCCGTCGATTGATTGACTGCCGGATAATATAACATTTGGCGGAATACCCATTTTTGAGCACAGCAAACCCGTATCTGTCATATATATTTTGAAAGAACCATTATCCGTATAAGCCATCAGCGGCAGTTTACCCTCACTTACCTTTAGGCATTTTTGGATGACACCGGAGGCCTTCAGCCAATCTAGCGGCGTTTCATATTCGTAGGCCCTTGCTCCGGATTTTATGATTTTATACTGAAATTTGCGATTATCCTTGGCCAATTGCGCGGGGATGCTGTTAAAAGTCGCCATTATCTTCGTCGTTTCGTGTGCCGTGGCGTATTTAGCCATATCAGCAATATAGGCATCGTTAATGTTTTTTTGGGCAGCCAAAACGAAATTGAAATCACTGTTTTGGATGTATTCCATAACTACCCTTGGCATCCCACCTACAACTATATATATTTTATAAATATCAATAGCCTTTTGATGAATTGACAATGCTTCATTTTTTAAGAAAGATTTTTTTATCAACTCGCACAACAGCTTGTTTTCTGTTGCCCACAAAAATTCTTCAAAATCCATCGGGTAGAGTGTTAAAATATCAACTTTACCAACAGGGAAAGAATATTTAGCCCTGTTTACCGCAACTCCCAAGAGACTGCCGGCCGCGATCACATGATAGTCAGGCTCTTTTTCACAAAAATATTTAAGCGAGGCCAAGGCTCGTTCATCGGCTTGTATTTCATCCAGTATTATCAAAGTATCGTGCTTAAATATATTTTGCCCGGCATAGGCGCTTAGTTCCATAATTATGCGGTTGGGATTTAAGTCTCTTTCAAAAATTTTAACGACATCTGTAGAATCCTCTAAGCTAAAGTAGACAGTATTTTTGTAATACTTTTTCCCGAAGGTCAAAGCCGTATGCGTTTTCCCAACTTGCCTTGCCCCATAAAGAATCAAAGGCATCCGTCGGGGATTTTCTTTCCACTTAAGCAGCTCTTTCATAACTTTACGTTCCATTTAGTGTAATCACCCCGCACTTATTATACCCAGCAAGTGCTAAACTTACAACTTAAACAAGGGGTTCCGAGCCAAAGAAATGTAAAGAGTGTGTGAACGGTTAATAAAAATACAGCATTTTCGGCCATCTTTTCTGAGCTTTTCCCCACCACACGGTGGGGGTTTTTACTTCATTGATTATTATAGTATACGAAACGAACGTCCCACCGTACACCTCCGTACACCCATCTACCTACAATCGACCAATATCACGCCATGCCAAAACATTGAATCCACCACGAGTATATGAGTCCGCACCTCCGTACAACAGAAAAGCATTTTCCTGACTACCGCCATATACATTTATCCACTTCTTCAGGCCTTTTACCATATCATCAGAAAATGTTTGCCCTGCTTTGACTTCGACCGCCTGGCTGGCATCGTGTTTATCCAGAATAAAATCGACTTCGTATCCATTTTTTTCTCTCAGATAATATATCTTATCTGTCCGCGCATGATGCATGCGGTTTTTTATCAGTTCCGCAGCAACAAAATTTTCGAATAAAGCGCCCTTTAACGGATGTGTTGCAACCTGCTGGGCTGCTTCAAGACCAAGCAAACGGCATACTAAACCTGTATCATAGAAATATAGTTTGGGCGTTTTGACCAGCCTTTTGTTAATATTCACGTAATAAGGCTGAACTAAAAAAACTATTGAACACGCTTCGAGTACCGAAAGCCAGCCTTTTGCCGTAACATGTGAAATGCCACATTCGTTGCCTAATGTGGACAGGTTAAGCATCTGCCCGGCACGGCCGGCGCACATATGCAAAAAAGTACGAAACTGCGATAAATCCTTAATGTTGACTATTTCCCTTACATCTCTCTCGAGGTAAGTGGCAATATATTGATTTAACCAATCGCCAGGCTTAACATCCCGGGTATATAACGGCGGATAAAAACCTGTGAATATCTGCTTATTTAAATCCAGACCATGCCCTTCCCCAAGCTCGTCAATAGATAGCGGGAGCAAAGTGACATAGGCAGCTCGACCAGCAAGACTTTGTGTAACCCCAGCCAACAAGGAAAGCTGCTGTGAGCCGGTCAGGATAAAAAGCTCCATCCGTCCATCTTCATCAACAATCCGCTGCAAATATGACAATAATTGCGGCGCTTCTTGGATTTCGTCAAACACTGCGCCATCCGGGAAACGGGCTAAAAACCCTTTGGGGTCACTAATAGCATAGCTACGCTCATCGATGTCTTCTAAAGAGACATACTGCTTATCCGCAAACATGTGTCGTACCAGCGATGTTTTGCCAGACTGTCGCGGACCAGATATAACAACGACGGGAAAGCCCTTTGCCAGGCGCATTATTGTGTTTTCGGCGATTCTTTTAATGTATATATTATTCATATTCACATAGTAACACGATATGTGCTAATTGTAAATTGCGCTTACAATTAGCACATACTTACGTTGGGCTTTATTTCTAACAAAAACTATGCAAAAGTGGTAGACTTTTTTGCTGTCACGTGGTAAAGAAATTCGTTAGCAGAACCCAGTAAATTCTCCACTAGGGCCAACAAATAAAAATAGGTATACCTAAGAACGTCCCCTAATATACCTAAAATGCAGCAGTAAATAACTAATATTAAACTGTTGCTTAATCATAGAAAAATCAGCTAGAATGTCTATGTGAAATAAACGGAAAAATTGGTGGAGATTGCTGAAGAGTTTATTAAAATTTATTATTACAGAAACCCCGTCCCTCATTTTTCAGCAATTCTACCGCCTTTCCGGGGCCGTCACAACTCCACGTATCCACTGTGTCAGATCCATCGTTAACTGGACTTAATGCCCCGTAATTCGTCGATCGAATTGCACCATCGCCTTAAAAAAGGTACCTAAATGAAGGAGGAAAAACAATGAAAGCTTTTTTGAAAAAATCCCTTGTTTGGGGCATGAGCCTCACTCTTGCGGCCGTGTCCCTCTTCCCGGTCTTCGTCGCCGAAGCCAGCGGCGACCTTTCCGTCACTGCCTCTAAGGGCTCTGCAGCCCTGGTGGGAGACAAAGGATCCCTGGAAGCCCGTTTGTACGGCACCTTCGTCGATGCGGACTTTAGTTCCAGCAATTCGGACGTCATCTTTGTCAACGGCAGCCAGTACATCGCCGAAGGACCCGGCACCGCTACAATCACTGCCACCTATACCGAGTGGGTCGACCCTGTTGACCCCGTTTACCCGGATGACCCGGATAATGACAGCGATAATTTTAACCTGAACAGCGGTGCCAGCAACGACCGTTATGCCGTCACCCATACCGGCACCATCAAGATTACTGTCAGCTCGCCCCAACCTGTCGGTGAAGGCAACCTGCGTCTAAGCCCTTCCAGCAGAGAAATCAGCGTCGGGGGCAGTGCCGGATTTACCGCCACCTACAACAACCCGTCTGTCTATCCAGCTAATAGCGACGTCACCAGCAAAGCCAGCTGGACGACCTCCGACAGCAGTGTCGCGTACTACGACTCCAACGGGAATTTCATCGGGCGCAAAGCCGGCTATGTCACGATCACCGCGACCTATGCCGACGTATCGGATTCCGCCCACATTAATGTGGTCGCTGCCAGCAAAACACCCCAAAGCATTTCGCTAAGCCCGGTGACGCGCAACATCAGTGTCGGGGAAACCGGAGCCTTCAGCGCCATTCTCCGCTATACCGACGGTAGCACTGCCGATGTGACGAACAGCTGCACCTGGACTTCCGGCAACAGCAAAATAGCGGCATCCTTAGGTAGCGGAAATTTTGTCGGTTACCTCAACGGCAACACCTATGTTAAAGCGACCTGGAGCGTGCCTGGCGGTTCGTTTGCAGCCACATCCAATCTCTATGTCGGACCAACCAACATCGACACGCTTGTCATTTCGCCGTCGGCAACATCTTCAACTATTGGTAGCGTGACCCAGTTTAGGGCCTTGGTTAACCATACGGATGGCCGTAGCCCTTCGGACGTTACCAATGCTTCCAACTGGTCGCTAGACCGCGCTATTGCCATGTATAACGGCAACGGCAGCTATACCGCCACCGGCATTGGCACCACAACAGTCAATGCAACTTATGTGAACAACGGGAATGTTTTAACTGCCCATGGGACCTATTCCGTCAGCGGCGTTACGCCTCCGGCTCCTTCGCGCCCGAGCAATGCCAGCTTTACGATTGGCTCAACGGCATATTATATTGATGGCATGGTCAACTACGCTCCGGTAGCCACCTATACCTTCGGCGGTCGCACCTACGTCCCGCAAAGGCCAATGGCCGCAGCCGTCGGAGTCTCGGTTTCCTGGGATAATGCCAGCCAGAGCGCTACCTTTACCGATCCAGCCAACGGGACTGTCGTTGTGCTAAAACTAGGCAGCCCCTATTACACCGTCAATGGCGTCCAGCAGCCCAAAATGGATGTGGCGCCTCGGATGGTCGGCAGCAGCCTGACTTGCCCGGCCCGCTATCTGGCCACCGCTTTCGGATATCAAGTCAGCTTCGACAAAGTTAATAACGCCGTTAACCTAACCCGTTAATACACGGCCCCGACGCGGGAACGCAGCCAGACAAGGGGACGGTTCTACTGTCGCACTTTTACAGTGAAGTGCGACAGTAGAACCGTCCCCTTGTCTCATCGCAAGTGAAAGCTGCCAGGCCACAAATTATGCATTTTGAAAAAATGCTGCAAAATTTATTTCCTAAACCGAAAGCTAAATGCCCAAGAATTAACATTACTTGTAATCTAGCCACCTAAATAGTATAATAAGCCTAATTATTTAGCACAATGTCCTAGCAGTTAGGCTTCTCTCGGCAGACTTAGGCCTGAGCTTACTAAAACCTAGGGACTAGGATAAATGTTGAGCGCGACAAGTACTCCGCCTTAGGAGCACTTTTTTGTTGTTTAAAAAACCCATTCCTCGACCAATCTACCAATTAAACTAAGGAGAATAGGATGAAAAATACGGCCAAAGATAAGACCATCCGGATGTCTGTTCGCCGCAAGCTTCTCATTATCGTGGCCGTCAGCATCCTGATTACGACGATTCCCGGCCTAGCGGTTATTTATTTTAATGCCCAGCGCAGCATCATCAAAGGGGAAACCGCCCCCCTCCTTGAAGAGACGACCCAGGCAGTCAACCTTTCCTCGCGGCGCTTTATCGAAAGTGACGCCAAGCTCCGCTCTCTCGCCCGGCAGATTGAGCGAGCTTTGGTTTCCCCTGATCACGAAGAGGAATTAGCTGAATTTGATGAACATTTTGTTCTCTTTGCGGACGGAGTCTTCCGTAACCGCCCCGAGAGTTTCAACGGCGCCGAAGAAGCGGGCCTCTTTTTGCCCGGCACACCCATGCCGACAGCGAGGCAAAAAATTGACCACCTGCGCATCAAGCAGGTAATCGATGCCTTTGGCGCTGCTGCTACACGCCCTTTTGAAAACGTCTACTACCTCTCTCCTGAGCGGGGCGAAATCGTTTTCGATAAAGCTAGCCCTGATTACGCCAGTCAAATGCCAGCCGATATCGACTACACCCAGACCCCCTGGTGCCAGCTTTGCACGACGGCCAACAGCCCATAACGCGCGTTTCGACTGACACCACCCCTGTATGAACCCGTTATGGATACCTGGATGGTCAGCGCCGTTTTACCTGTCTACGCCGGCGATCGTTGGGTGGGCAGCATCGGCGAAGACATGGCTTTAACCAACAAGCTTGCCTTTATGTTTCAGTCTAGCGCCCGTTATTCCCAGGAGCAGCATTTTCTTACCGACGCCGAAGGCAATCTGATTTTAGCGGGTAATTGGCAGGAAGCCCTCGAAAGCGAGCCGAAAGCCGCCCTAAACGCTATCAGCGAAATCCCTCATTTACAAGCGCTCCTGCAACGCGACCTTCCCAGCCATGCCATCCTGATTGGCGACCGTTTTATCCTCGATGGAGAGCGCTATGTGGCCATCGGAATGACTCTCGAGTACGTGAACTGGAAGTATCTTCGCCTCGTCCCTACCGACCAGATTCTGGCCCCAATGCAGAATTTCTTTATGGCCTTGATTCTCGTCATCATCGCCTTGAGTATCGTGACCGGCCTAATGATACAAGGAGCTGCCACCAAGGGCATTTCCCAGCCCCTGATGCAGCTGGCTGGCGTGATGCGCCGCTTTGGCAGCGGTGACCTGGATATACCGCCTAGCCTGTTGCAAGGTAAAGACGAGGTCGGTTTTGCCGCTCGAACCTTTAGCGAGGTAGCGGAGAAATTAGAGCAAGCAATCGCTGAGATCAGGCAAGACGAGGCCCTTCTCAAGGAGCTCAACGCCAGCCTGGAGGAAAAGGTGTCGGAGAAAACTCAGGATCTGGAACTGTCCTTGGCTAAACTGCAAGAAGCTCAGTCGCAGCTGATCCTGACGGAAAAAATGGCCGCTTTAATCCACATCATCGGCGGGGTCTGCCACGAAATCAACACTCCCCTGGGCAATGCCCTGATGGCCTGCTCTCTGTGCGAGGAAGGTCTAGGCAAAATGAAGGACGTCGAGGAAATCCGCGGACTTTCCGACCCGGAACTGATGGAAAAGTTGTCGACGGAGCGGGAAAGCTGGCACGTCATTAAAGGTTGCCTGCACCAGGTCGTGCAGCTGCTGCAGCGCTTTGAGCAGGTCCATTTGGACGATGAGGCCTTTTTCAAGACGGACTATGACAT
>CAZWXO010000069.1:0-573 GCA_964637885.1 uncultured bacterium | reverse complement strand
AGTGTCTTTCAAACGCTGGCCGCAGCCTATCAGCCCCGCCTCGCTGCCGCCGGGCATAGCCTGCACTACGATTGTCACGTATCGGAAACAGCCTATGGCAGCCCTGGCGCCGTGGAAAAAACCGCCGAGGCGATCATCGACAACGCTTTGAAACACGGCATGGCCGGCCAGTCCGGCGGCCGGATCGCCATCGAAATAAACATGGTCGACGCTATAACCTGCCAAGTGCAGATAACCAGCACAGGCAGGCCGATACCCCCCGAGGTGCTTCCGCGAATCTTCGACCCCTTTTTCACCACGTCTAACGACCCGCTGCACAAAGGGTTGGGGCTGAGCATTGCCTACAACTACGTCACCCGAACCCTCGGCGGTCGCATCGAGTGCTCCTCCTCCGACGAGGAAGGGACCATCTTTATTTACAGCTTCCCGCTACGCTACGGAAGCTAGAGTGAGACATGGGGACGGTTCTTCTGTCGCACTTCGCTGCAAAAGTGCGACAGAAGAACCGTCCGAGACCACTGAAAAAGTCGGCGATTAACAATTAAGATTTAACAGTTAATAATTTTGGTAAGA
>CAZWXO010000068.1:9875-12198 GCA_964637885.1 uncultured bacterium | reverse complement strand
TGGTGCCGAAGGCGGGGGTCGAACCCGCATGAGGTCACCCTCACCGGATTTTGAGTCCGGCGCGTCTGCCAGTTCCACCACTTCGGCATTTTCGTGCTTACAGATTATATACGATAAGCTGAGTAATAAGCAAGCCCTTAAAAAATATTTCGGAGGTGAAAAGGTGTTCGCCGATGAGAAGCGCTTAATAGAAGCATGTATACAAGGTGAAGACAAAGCATATCGTGAGTTGTACCGACGCCATGGGCAGCGGGTCTATCAGCTTGCGTTTCGCTATTTTAATAATCCGGACGATGCAGCGGACATCACCCAGGAAACATTTATGCGCATTTACCGCAGTATCGCGACTTATCGTTCGGAGGCCAAGCTTTCCACATGGATTCATCGGATTGCCGTCAATCTTTGTCTGGATGAGTTGCGCCGACGCAAGCGCAACAATGAAATGTCGATGGATGCGCATCTGCTGACCGAAGACGGGGAGATGGAGCTCCAGCTAAAAGACCCGTCCCCCGGCCCGCATCAGCAAACAGAATCGATGTATCGCATGGAGGCGCTAAAGAAACATTTAGCTAGCTTGCCCGAAGAGCAAAAAACGGCAGTTATTCTCCGGGATATCAATAATTTGTCGTATCAGGAGATAGCTAAAATTCTCGAATGCAATTTAGGCACAGTCAAATCCAGAATCAATCGGGGGCGCATCGCCTTGCGTGAACTTTTACTCAAAGAAGGGGAACTTTTCCCCCTTGGTGCAAGTCACAACAGCAAAAGGGGGGAAGGGGAATGAATTGTCAGGATATTCAAGACAAGCTTGGACTCTGGCCAGATGGATCGGAGGGAATTGACGATTTCCCTTCCTTTATGCAACATATCAACGAGTGTTCCTCTTGCCAGCAGCAGCTGGAAGACATGGACCGAATTGTTGCCATGCTGACAGATTTGCCGACACCGGTACTCCCTACTAAGCTGGAGAACCAATTGATGCGGAGATTTTATCAGGAGCAGCCTGTCAAAAGGCGTCGCAATCCACATTTGCTATACGTAGCGGGTGGGGTAGCGGCTGTCTTTTTGTTTGGTTTTGCAATGATTGTCAACTATAATGTCCAGGAAGGTCAAATGTTGCTAGCCTACGAGCAGTCGGCGATGGAGGACGTTCAGGTCAGTCAGGCGACAGGTGAAAATATCGAGCAGACTATGAAAAATTTTGTGGCGACAGATGAGGCTGGCTCTCAGGCAGAAACTGTTGTCGCTGACGAAGTGCCCGTGCCCGAAACTAATCCCAAGACGGATGCGGTGGCCAGCGAGGAGAACCTACCTGTGGCGGACAAGCAATCCGTTTTAGCTACGCCAGCATTGCCCGAGCAAGAAGGGGTAATGATGACCCGTAGCGGCACTGATGGCAGTAGCGAGGTCGAGCTTCTCTATCGGGGACGTTTGACGCAACTTACTGTCTATTGGCAGGATGGCAATCTATATCTGCCCGTGGTGGAAGCTGCGCGTCAACTGAGTCTGACCGTTGATCTTTATCCTGGGGAACAGACAGCCATTCTCAACGATCAGAAAATAAAAATAATCGCTCGCCAAGGGCAGTGGTTTTGCTCTGAAAGTGCTTTTAGCTCCGCAACTCAGCTGAGCTTGACCTGGAAAGACGGCTACAATCAGCTTGTGATTCAATAATCAGGGACCGAAGCAGCCGCCTCCAAGGGGCGGCTTTTCCTGATGTATTGGTGGATTATTTCTAGATGATGGGGGCAGTTAGAATGGCTAAAGACGAAAAAATAGTTTTAATTGACGGGAATAGTTTGCTCTATCGGGCCTTTTATGCGTTGCCACCCATGTTTTCCCCGGACCGGATTCCGACCAATGCAGTTTACGGTCTAATTAACATGTTGATGAAAATCGTCCTTGACGAAGCGCCCCAAGGGATGGTGGTCGCCTTTGATAAGGGTGCCTCCTTTCGCAAGACGACCTATGCGGAGTACAAAGCTCAGCGTCAAAAAACCCCGGAAGAGCTGGTTGTGCAAATGCCTTTGGCGCGGGAAGCCGTGATCGCCCTGGGTCTAACTGTCGCTGAGCTGGAGAGCTATGAGGGAGACGACATTATTGGCACCCTGGCCCGGCAGTGTAGCGAGGCAGGATATCACGTCCAGATAGTTTCCGGGGATCGCGATGTCTTGCAACTGATTGCGCCAAGGGTAGATGCGATGTTAACTCGCAAGGGCTTAAGCGAAACGGTGATCCTTGACGAAACAAAAATGCTGGAGGAATACGGCATCCACCCGTGGCAAGTAGTCGAGCAAAAAGGCTTGATGGGCGATTCCTCCGA